>JABFWM010000648.1 GCA_013362195.1 Acidobacteriota bacterium | reverse complement strand
TCGCCGACAGCTCGCGGCGCAGGCGGCGCAGCTGCGCGCGCAGCTGGTCGATCCGCGCATGCCCTTCGTCCATGTGCATCAGCTCGAGCGCGTCATGCGACCGATCGATCAGCAGCAGCGCCACCTTCGCCGCCATGTCCGCATCGTCGCGCGCCGCCGCGTCACCGCTGCGCGCCGCCTGCGACGACATCACGACCGCCCGATACACTTTCGCGCCGATCAGGAAGTGATAGCGGATGAACACGTCGAGCGGCGTCGGGCCGTTCGCGCGCTTCGGGATCTCCGCCGGCAGATCGCCGCGCGACATCAAATACATCGCCGACTGGACGACGTACTGCCGGCCGGTCCGCTCGAGCGGATCGTCCACCAGCACGACCCCGCTGCCGTTCCGCGGATCGTTGGCGAGCAGCCACGCCAGCCCCGGCGGCACCGGAACGCCCTCCGCATCGTGGCGGTCCTTGAGCGCCTTCATCGACTCATCCATCGCTTCCGCGATGTGCATGTAGACGTCACCGTCCCCGTCCGCCGACGGCCGGCAGCGGAACGCCAGGCAGCGCGCGGTCAGCGGACAGGACTCGCACCACTGATCGCACGCGTTGTAGACGCCGTCGATTAACGTCGGGTCGAGCACCGCCTTGGCGAACCGCAGGTCGGTCAGCTCCATCGGGCACCTCCGCCGGCCACACAAGGCAACAACCCCGCCGTCGCAAAACGCGAGCAATTTCGCGCGAGCGATCCGGAAAGCCCGCAGAATGTTCTACACGTCATCGACGCGTGCAGGGCAGAATCTGCGAGGCCCATCCTTCGTGCCGAAGGATGCGGCGCACGAGGAGAAGCGAAATGGCGTTCTCGCGGCGGTGGCAGGCGGGTGTTCTGTGTGTGACAGGCGCGTTGCTCGCGTTGGGGGACGCCGCCCCCGCGGTGCAGCGTGCTCCGGCCTCGACCGGCCGGCTGACTGCGCTCGTCGGCGGCACGCTCGTCGACGGCTACGCCGGTCCGCCGATCAGGAACAGCGTGATTCTGATCGACGGTGAGCGCATTTCGGCCGTCGGTCAGGTCGGCTCGCTGTCGGTCCCATCGGGCGCCGAGGTGATCTCGACGGAAGGCATGACCGTCCTGCCGGGGCTGTGGGACATGCACGTCCACACGATGATCGCCGGCCATGCCGACTACGATCACTGGGACAAGGCGTACGCCCCGCAGTTCGAGTCGGTGATCATGCCGGCGGCCGCCAGGCAGCTGCTCATGGCCGGCGTGACCAGCGCGCGCGATCTCGGCGGCCCGCTCGAGGCGAGCATCAACGTCCGCGACCGCATCAACAGAGGGGAGATGCCCGGGGCGACGCTGTACGTGTCAGGGCCCTTCATCCAGCACGAGCCCTACCCGAACACCGAGGCGTATCGCTGGGGCGTCCAGGGCCCGGCCGACGCGCACGCGAAAGTGCGGGCGATCGCCGCGGCCGGCGTGGACGTCGTCAAGCTGATCGACCAGGACCTCATGACCATCGACGAGGTGCGCGCCGTCGTCGACGAGGCGCACCGGCGCGGGAAGCCGGTCGTCGCGCACGCGCACCGCCCCGAGGAGATCCGGCGCGGCCTTTCGCTGGGCGTCGATTGTTTCGAGCACACCGGACTGGCCACGGCGCCGGCGTATCCCGACGACATCAT
Source organism: Acidobacteriota bacterium (assembly GCA_013362195.1). GTDB lineage: Bacteria > Acidobacteriota > Vicinamibacteria > Vicinamibacterales > 2-12-FULL-66-21 > QHWT01. Next base: position 4,359 of record JABFWM010000648.1, on the reverse strand, counting down.
CGACGCGATTCGCGAGCGCACCGCGAAGATGGCGCTCGGGCCGCTCTACTGGACCCCCACGATCGAGGGGCTGCTCAATTACGAATACCTGCGCGACAACCCGGAGGCGCTCGACGATCCGGCGTGGCACGAGGGGCTGCCTGAGCCGATCGTCGCGGACATCAGGCGTTCGCTCGAGCACCCGGATCGGCTCCCGTATTTTCAGCTCACAGCGGCGCGGCGGCCGACGCTGGCGCGGAAGTTCAAGCAACTGCGGGAGGCGGGCGTCACGCTGCTCGTCGGCACTGACAGCGGCATCCCGATGAACTTTCACACGCAGTCGACCTGGCGCGAGCTCGATGCTTGGGTCAGCACGCTCGGCGTGGACCCCATCACGGCGATTCGCGCCGCGACCTACTGGCCGTCGGTAGCGATGAAGGTCGATCGCGACGTCGGCACCGTGAGTCCGGGGAAGTACGCGGACATCATCGCGGTGCGCGGCGACGTGCTCCGCTACATCGCACTGCTGCAGCGCGTGGACATCGTCATCAAGCGTGGTGTCCGCTATCGCCCGGATCCATCGCGCCACTGATACATGGCTTCTCCGCCGTGTTGCCGAAACTGGCCGCTGTGTGTCACCAGTGCGGGCCTCCGAGGGCGGGTCTGAGTTTACAACGGCACTGCCTGGCCATGCGGACGAGGGCAGCCGACTGATTACGGATTCCGGACGGCGATCACGCCTTCGCGTTGATTCACCCGGCAGCGATGCGGAATTCCAAGGAAAAGCGGCGGCTCGTTCGCGGCACGGTCGTTGCCCCTAAAACCCGCGCCCCCCGGGAGCACGCCGATGTCGATGCTCTGCCTCGCGCTGTGCCTGGTGCTCGGCCCCCGCTCCACGGACGCGACGATTCGCGTCGACTGGTCGGCCGCCGCCGGCACCGACTCCCCCATCGCGGACGTGCGCCGCGACTACATCACCGCCATCAACGCCCGCGATCGGCGCGCCGACGCCTTCTATGCGTCCGATGCGGTGGCCGCCCTGACCTCCGGATCGATCGTGACCGGCGCGCCGGCGCTCGCCGGCCGCCTCCGCACGGCGCTCGAACAGGACACCGCCGGCGGCGTGACGATTACGCTGACGCCAACCCGGTTCATGATCGACGGCGCGACCGGATCGGAAATCGGCACGTTCACCGAGACGCGGCCCGACCTGACCGGATCGCACTCCGTCGAAGGCGTCTACGTGACGATCTATTCGCGCGGCGCCGACGGCCAGTGGCGCATCGCGATGGAAGCGCGGACTACCGGGTCGCGTCCGCCGCTGGCGATCTGGTGAGTCCATCACCCCGTGCGGATCGCCGCACGGGGATGCAGACGCGACGAGCGACGCACGGTACAGGGAGCCAGGGAAGCCGACGGTTCACGATTCTGCACGTCCGATGACGTAATCGTGATGGCGCGCGGCCGGCGACGATTCCGTACGCGCGTGTTTCATTGCGAAGCGGGTGGTACGTGGCTTGCGATTCGCTGTGCGCCGCATCACAACACCAGCGTAAGGAGCTCTTCATGCAGAACGGCGCGCACATCGGTCCGTCAGTCATCGTCAAAGGCCACATCACGGCGCGGGAACCCATCACCATTGCTGGACGGGTCGAAGGCACGATCGACGTGGCCGGCCAAATCGTCACGATCGAAGCGGGCAGCCAGGTGCACGCCGACATCACCGCGGCCGGCATCGTGGTCGGCGGACTGATCAAAGGCACGCTCGTCGCCGAGGATCGGATCGAGCTGCGGAGCAGCGCGGAAATCGAGGGCGATCTGACCGCCCCGCGCGTCGCGGTGGCGGACGGCGCCGTCCTGCGCGGCCGCGTCGACATCGCCGGCTCGCGCAAGACCGTCGATCTCGCCCGCGCGTCCTGAGCGACGCCGGCAGGCCTCACTACCCCAAAATTTCCCGGCGGTGTCGCGTCTTACGACGCCCCGCCGGCGCCCCGGGCCGCCTCGCTGCCCATTTCGCGGGCGTTTGCCTTGCATTGACCGGTGCATTCCTGTCCACTCTGCGCGAACGGGGGTGCCCGGTGTTTCAGCTCAGTGTCATCGACCACATCCGTCTGAGTTTCGGCAGTGCCGTGACGGCCTACGAGGCGCACGCTGATGCCGCCGCCCGCCTCGCGCGGTGGGCCTGGCACGCGCGCATCCTGACGATGGGGGCCGTGGCGCTGGCCGCGGTGTTGAGCGGAATCGCCCTCCACGCGGGACGCGGTGTCCAGATCGCGGCGACCACCGCCGCGACCCTTGCGCTCATCGCGTGCGCCGGCTACATCGCCTTCGATCCGACCCCGCGCATCTATGGGCATCGCGCGACCGCGGCGCGCCTCTGGCTGCTCTGCGAGAAATACCGCGCGCTTCTCGCCGAAGTGCACGACGAGCTGATCGACCTGGCGGCGCTGAAGGAACGCCGGGCGGAACTGCTCCGCGACGCGGCGTCGGTGCTCGAAACCACGTCGCCCGACGATCGCGCGTCCTACGAGATCGCGCGGAAGGCGCTCAGAGGGCTCGGCGGTGCGGGCTACTCGGACGCGGATCTCGATCGCTACCTGCCGGCATCACTGCGGAAGCAGACCACTGCCGCATAGGCGCACGGCGCGCGGCGGACCTGGCCTGCTCCCGCGGCCGGCTCGTGGCGCCTTCCGTGTTCCCCTTCATCGGAACCCGAACACCAGTCCGAGCGTCGGGCCGATCGCTTCGATGTCCGGATTGCGGCTGCGGCTTCTCAGGCCGGCGTTGGAGATGTGCATCAGGTGCAGTCCGGCGAGCAGGTGGACGCGCGGACGAAGCCGCACGAGCATCCCGCCGCCGCCGATTGCGAGATAGTTGAAGCGGGTACCGCGGGGCGGCGTGGCAATCGCGGCGTCGGAAATGCCCAGCGCTCCGTCGAGGAATACGGTCGTCCGGCCGCGTTCGTAGACGCGGCCGCGGACGCCGAACGTGAGGCCGAGCAGCCACGTGTCATTCGCGCGTTGAGAGATGTAGTGCACGCGCTGATGCAGCGTGAGCAGCAGACCGTTCCGCAGCCCGTAGGTGGCGCCTTCCGCAATGCCGAGCAGCTCCTCGTGCGAGGTGTTGTAGTTCCACGCCTCGAGCGCGCCGCTCAACGACGCGTCCGCATGCCACCGGCCCCTGGCGAACACCTCGTCGTGCGGGCCGGGCGGCGTTTGCGCGCGCGCCGCGGCGCCGGCGAGCAGCAGGAGCACACAAAGCGCCGGCGCTCGCTGGGATATCGTTACACGCATGCGGGAACTCGGGAGGCTCTGGCTCGCGGCGCTCGTCGCGGGTGCCTCGATCTGTGGCGGACCGGCGCTCGCACAGGAGCGCCTGACGCTTCGAGCGGACGTTCTCTTGTACGGTGACAACACCGAGTTCCGCAACCCTTTTCGTGAGGGTGAGACGATCTTCGGCGCCGCCGTGCGCGCCGCCGCGGACGCCGACATCACGCCGCGTCTGACGCTGTCCCTCGGCGCGTTCGGCAATCAGCGGTTCGGATCCGAGAAGGCGTTCGAGCAGGCCCGGCCCGTCGTCGCGCTGCGCGTCAGCGGGCGGCGCTCCGCCTTCACGTTCGGCACGCTGCCGCCGCACCGTGCCGATGCACCCACCGGGCCGGATCGCATGGGACCGCACGCGCTGCTACCGCCCCTGCAGCGCGAGACGCTGACGTTCGAGCGCGCCTATGAGGCCGGTCTGCAGTGGGACTTCAGCGGCGCGCGCATCGGCCATTCGATGTGGCTCGAGTGGCAGCGCCTGAACACCGCCGCACACCGCGAGCGGTTCGACGGCGGCTTGCGGGCATCGATTCGGGCGAACGACGTCCTCTCCGTTCCCGTCGACATCCACGTCGTGCACGAGGGCGGGCAGTTGTTCGCGTCGGGGCCGGTCGCCGACAGTGCGGCTGCCGCCGCGGGCGTCCTCGTCGCACCGACCGTGGGGCGCGCCCGCGCGTCGGTCGACGTCCGCGGACTGGTCTCGCGCTTCGGGCCGGATCGCAGCCGGCCATCGCTGAGGCGCGACGGCGTCGCCTTCTTCGGCCGCGCGGCGATCGAACGCGAGGGCTGGCGCGGTCACGTCATCTTCTGGCGCGGCCGGAACTTCATCAAGGACGAAGGCGACCCCAATTACCTGTCCGTACGCCGCGGCGGCGTCCGCTACCGCGGCACGCGCGACTATGCGGAGGCGGGCCTGTCGCGCCGGTTCACGCTCGCTCCCGCCGCGGTGCTCGACGTCTCCGGACGCTTTCATCGCGTCGAAGACCACTACGAATATTCCTACCGCGTCGTCAGCGTGATCTCCGTGGGGTGGAAGGTGCGATGATGGCCACAGAACTCC
>JABFWM010000233.1 GCA_013362195.1 Acidobacteriota bacterium | reverse complement strand
ATCGCCGGCAGTGCGGTACTCCGTGACGGCGGCGGCGTCGGCGCCGGACATCTCCAGCAGATGCGCGCGGACGGCGTGCAGGCGGTCATGGCCGGCGACGCGCGGGTCCGCGTCGAGGGTCGCGAGCAGCTGCAGCCCCGCCGGCGCGCCGTGCACCATCGCGGCAGCGATCGCGCGATTCAGCGTCACCATCGGAGTGTCGGACATCCGTTCGAGCAGGCCATAGAGCGCGAGGATCTGCGGCCAGTCGGTGTCCTCGACGCGCCGCGCTTCATCGTGCAGCGCGGCAATCGCGGCCTGAAGCTGATACGCGCCCACCGACCCGCGTGACAGCGCCTGCCTGACGAGCGCCATGCCCTCGTCGATCGCGGCACGATCCCAGAGCGCGCGATCCTGCCGATCGAGCGGGATCAGTTCGCCGTCCGGTCCGGTCCGCGCGCGGCGGCGCGCGTCCGTCAGCACCATCAGCGCGAGCAGGCCGGCGACCTCCGCGTCCTCGGCGAGCAGCGCGTGGACCCGACGCGTCAGCCGGATTGCCTCCGCGGAGAGGTCGTGCCGCTGCAGATCGCGACCGCTGCTCGTGCTGTAGCCTTCGTTGAAGACGAGATAGAGGACGTGCAGCACGGCGGCCAGCCGCCCGGCGCGTTCGGCTGGCGTCGGCAGGCGGAACGGGATCGCCGACGCCTTGATCCGCTGTTTGGCGCGACTGATGCGCTGCGCCATGGTGGCTTCGGGCACCAGGAAGGCCTGCGCGATCTCGGCAGTCGTGAGACCGCCGACCGCGCGCAGGGTGAGCGAGATCGCGGCCGAGCGGCTCAACGCCGGATGCGAGCACATGAACAGCAGGATCAGCGTATCGTCGTCGGAACCGCTGTCGATGGTGCTGCCGCCCAGGCTCGCTGCGAGATCCGGAACCGACAGCGCGTCGGGCGCGGCGGCGATGTGCTCGTCGGCAGGTGCCTGCGCGACAACCGCCGCCTCGCGGCGACGGCGTGCAAGGTCGCTGCGCACCTGATCGGTCATGCGCCGCGCGGCCACATGAATCAACCAGCCGCGCGGATTGTCGGGGAGGCCATCGCCGGGCCACTGCGTGGCCGCCGCGAGCAGCGCCTCCTGCACCGCGTCTTCCGCGGCGTGGAAGTCGCCGAACCGCCGCACGATCGCGCCGAGCACCTGCGGCGCCAGATCGCGCAGCAGGTGCTCGCCCGTCAGCGGCGCGGTGGTTCCGGTCATGGTTCCACGGGCGGTGCGCTCATCACCTCGCGCACCTCAATCGCCATGTTGAGGGGCATACCGCCCTGGCCGGGGGCGGCGGAGGCGCGCGCCGCAATCTGATAGGCGCGATCGCGGGTGTCGCAATCCACAATCCAATAGCCGGCGAGGAATTCCTTGGCTTCGGCAAACGGCCCGTCCGTGACCTCCGGCGCGCCGTGCTTCCCGGCGCGGACGATCCGGGCCTGTGCCGGCGGCGCAAGCCCTTCAGCCGCGACGAGCTCCCCCGCGTCGCTGAGCTCCTTCGAGAAGTCCTTCATGAAGCGGATGTGCGCCGTGAGATCCGCCTCGGACCATTTCATGACTCCCCAGTCCCCGGTGCCTTTCGGCGCATGCATCATCAACATGTATTTCACGTCACCGCTCCTGGTCCGCACGCGTCGTGATTGGCGCGTTTCATCTGTCAGTCGGAGCCGTCAGCCGGTTCTCGACAGTCCGCGGAGCGATGCACCGCGGACTGTCGCGGGATACGACTGATGGCGACTTCGGGGCCACGGGAGCGCGCGGCCAGAACGGTGACAGTCACACTTATTCCCACAACCGGACAGGCAGGCCCCGGAAAGCGTGACAGTCACAGTTCTTTCCACAACCGGACGGTCAGGCGCCGGAAAGTGTGACAGTCACAGTTCCGTCTCGCGAAGTGTCCGATTGTGGGAATAACTGTGAGTGTCCCCGATCTGGCCCCCCGGGGGCGAATGATCGCGCTATGACAGGACGCCGGCGGGCCGCGCTGCCCCGCCGGCCCGCGCCAGTTCGGCCTCCAGCCAGTCCGCGAGCCGCACGAACGGATCGAAGCCGACCACCCGCGGCGCGTCGGCAATGAAGTTCGACCGGGCGTTGACGTCGTAGAAGTAGGCGCGGCCGTCCCGCGGATCGATCATGTACTCGACGCCGCCGATCTCGATCCCGCCGGCCGCCATGATCCGCTCGACCGCCTGCACGATCTCGTGGGACGGCGTGAAGCGCTCGACGCGGAGAGCGTTCTTCGGCGCGTCAGCCGCACACGCGGCGCGCACCAGCTCCGCTCCATCAACCGCCTGGCACACGTCGGCAGGACAGAGATTGAAGCTGTCGCCCGACGTGTAGATCCGGATGGCGTAGAGATAGCGGCGATCGAGCACCTCGACGCGGACGATCCGTCCCGCGTCCGCGGCAATGTATTCCTGCACCAGCGCGGTGCTGTCGAGGCCGAGCGCCAGCGCATGCCCACGCGCCGCACGCGCGAGCGCGGCGGGATCGTCGAACCGCACGATCCCCGCGCCGCTGCCGCCGATATTCGGCTTCACCACCACGGGAAATCGCAGTCCCCGCGCCGCATCGCTCGCCTGCGACGGGTGATGAATGACGCGCGCACGCGGATACGGCAGCCCGAGCCGCTCGAGCAGTGTGAGCTGGTAGGCCTTCGAGATCTCCGTCCGCCAGGCCGCATGGCCGTTGATCACGCGCACGCCAAGCCGTTCGAGATGCGAGAGGTAGTGCAGCGTGTAGAAGATCACGTGCGCGCGTCCGCGCGTGTGCGCCGACGGACTCATGCGATTGAAGACCACCGCGTGCGCCGATTCGGCCGCCGATGGATCGTAGGTGTGATCGTCGGCGTGCAGCGCCTCGTAGTGCACGCCACGTCGATCGAGTTCCTGGAAGAGCGGACGGTACCAGTCGGGATGTTCGTAGAAGATGCCGAGCGGTTTGCCGGCGCGGGAAGCAGACATCAGGCGATGCTAGTGGCGCGGATTGAGGGGTGTCAAACGTGGTGGGCGCTGGCGGTCAGCGACGCCGGTGCAGGCGTCGCGACCCTGCTCGCGACATCACGGCGGTCCGGGTGATGAACGCCCGGACCGCTCTCGGCAGCTGCCGACAACGGGCAGCCGGCAGGGCCCGCTACAGCACGCGCTCGCACCTCACATACAGATGCCGCGCGTCACGCCGGATGTGCCCGGCGCGCGTGAGCGCGTCGAGAATCCGCAGGCACGCGGCCTCGTCCACCCCCAGCAGCTTCATCGCCTGGCGCAGCGACAGGCTCAACCCGGGAAGCTCCTCGAACTCGTTCACGATGCGGCGCACGAGCGCGTCGCGGCGGGCGACGTCCCGGCGTTCGAGCACACCGGTCCGTGGCAACTGCATGCTGATCGGACGTCCCCTGACATCGGCGAGCGAGACAACCGGCGACGCGGCATGATTCGCGAGGACCATGGTTCGGCTCCGATCTGGACGAACGAAAGACGGAGGCTTGAGGGACCTTCATGATACCGCAGTGCTCGGCCCGGGGAATCGGGAAATCCCCTAATCGGCAGACTTGTACCTGAGCTTAGGCAGACGAGTTCCCGCAGGTTCTCCCGCCGCAAGGCCGCGCCGCGCCAGTCTTCGAACAAGCCGTTGTACACCACGATCGGATGCCCTAACCTGTGCGCCGCGAAAAGGATGACGCCGCCTGCGTCACCTGCGTCCTCGCATGCGCCTGTGTTAGGCTCCCGCGCGAGGACGACTTTTCCGTGCCCCCAGTGAGCTGTGCGTACGCGCGGTGCGGCCGGGTCGCCTGATTTCCTGTAGTCCACGCCGATGCCGCTGCCGGTCACGGACACGCGTCCGCTCTTTCGCCCGCTCACCACTGACATCGTCGCCCTGCTCCGCTCGCTATCGGGCGGCGACTGGTTCCGGCCGACGCTGGCGCGGCGGTGGCGCGTGAAGGACGTCGTGGCGCACATGCTCGACACCGCGCTGCGGCGCCTGTCCTCACAACGCGACGGCGTGGCGGACGCGCCCCGCCGCTTCGAACGGGCCGAGGATCTGACGGCGTTCCTGAACGCCCTCAACGCGGAATGGGTCGCCGCGGCGGACCGGCTCAGCCCGCGCGTGTTGACGGACCTGTATGCGCTGGCGGGCGCGGACCTCGCGTCGTTTTTCGAATCGCTGCCGCTCGACGCGCCGGCGCGCATTCCCGTCTCGTGGGCCGGGCAGCAGGCGTCGCCCAACTGGCTCGATATCGGCCGGGAGTTCACCGAGATCTGGCATCACGCCGCACAGGTGCGCGACGCGGTCGGCGCGGGCTCGTTCGCCGATCCCGCCTGGCTGCGCGCGGTGCTCGAGATCTCGATGCACGCGCTGCCCCATGCGTATCGCGATCTGCACGCTGCCGACGGCACGACGCTGACGATTGTCGTCACTGGCGACGGCGGCGGTACGTGGACGCTCCGTCGCGCGCACGACGGCTGGGACGTGACCCCTGAAGCCGAGGGCGATCCGGCCGCGATCGCGACGATGACCGGCGAGACGGCGTGGCGTCTCCTGTACAACGCCCTGCCCGCTGCCGCTGCCGAGAGGCAGGTGCACTTCGACGGCCGCGCCGATCTCGGTGGGCCGCTGCTGACCGCGCGCTCCGTCATCGTCTAGCAGGCGGATCCGCCGTACTATAGGGACCCATGGCTCGGCGCGGCTTCGATCTGATCGCCTTCGACGGCGACGATACGCTGTGGCACAACGAGCGCAGCTATCGTCGCGCCCGCGAACGCTTCCGCCAGATCCTCCTGTCCGCCGGCGTGGATCTGACCCACGAGGAGATCGAGGAGCACGTCAACCGCACCGAGATTCGCAACATCGATTACTACGGCTACGGCGTGTCGAGCTTTGCGCTGTCGCTCATCGAGACGGCGATTGCGCTCACCGGCGGGCGGGTGCTCGGCGGCGATCTCGGCGGGGTCATCGAGGTCGCGAAGGAGATGCTGAGCGAGGAGATCGAATTGTTCGATGGCGCCCGCGTGGCGGTCACCACGATGGCGGCGACCCACCCGGTGATGCTGATCACGAAGGGCGATCTGCTGCATCAGACCTCGAAGCTCGAACGCTCGGGGCTGAAGCCGTCCTTCAACTTCGTCGAGGTCGTCAGCCACAAGACCTCGCGCGTCTACGCGAGCATCCTCGAGCGCCATAACGTCGAACCCGATCGGTTCCTGATGGTGGGGAACTCGCTGCGCTCCGACATCCTGCCCGTCGTCGAGATCGGCGCCCGCGCGATATACGTGCCGGCGGCCCTGAGCTGGGCGCATGAGCATGCGGAGGTGCCGCACACCGCCCGGGAGCGGATGTTCGAGCTGGCGTCGCTCGCAGATCTCGTCGATCTGGTCTCGGCGCTCGAGAGCCCGGCGCCGTCACGGCGAGGGTAATAGGCGGCACACCGCAGATCGATCGCCGACGAAAGTAAGAGCTAAGACCGTGACCTGACGTACGCGGAGAGAGCGCAGTCGCTCGGAGAGAAACGCGCCTTCGAACTTTTCTTAGAACATTAAACGGCGTTCTCCCCGTTCTCTCCGTTCTCCCCGTGTACGTCAGCGCACAGACGGTCGATTCAGAACTGAAACTTCACCGCCAGTTGCACCTGCCGTGGATCGCCCACGCCCTGACGCAGAAACCCGTCGAAGTTGAACAACGCCGGCGTCGTGAGCGGGTTCACGTTGTTGGCGTTGTTGAAGGTGTTGAACATCTCCAGGCTCGGGATCAGCTGGTACGAGGCGCCGAGGCGGAACGCGCGCTGCAGCCGCCAGTCCAGCGAAAAGTAGGCGTTGTCCTTGCGGTCCCAGTTGCGTCCGCGATCGGCGCCCGCGAGCACGCGCGGCGACGTGGTGATCGGCTGCGCGGTGCGCCCCTGCACGCGGACGTTCAGCAGCAGCTGCCGCGGCAGTTCGACGTAGGTGTAGGCGTTGAACTTGTGCCGGATGTCGCGATCGGACGGACCATAGTCGAGGCCGAGGTCGTAGAAGTTGAACACGCGTTCGGTGAACGGATCCCGCTCGTTCGAGTCGTCGTCTTCGTCCTTGGCGAGCACGTAGTTCGCCTCGAACTGGTATCGCTGCGACAGGCGCTTGCGCACGCCGACCGTGACGCCGCGGTAGCTCGATCGCCCGACGCTGCTCGCCACGAACACATCGCTCAACTGCGGCTCGAACGGATTGGCGCCGCTGTACACCGTGGCGTCGCGATTCGGCGGCTGCACCGCGGCGACGCCGGTGCCGTGGACGTTGTAGTTGAGGAAGCGCGTCAGGTACTTGCCTTTCGCGTAGGTGACATCGGCATACACCGCCACGCCGGGCGCGATCGCCCGCTCGATGCCGGCGTTCAGGCTGTAGATGCGCGGGTTGCGATAGTTCCGGTCGAAGACGCGCACGCCGGTGAACAGCGGGAACGTGCCCGCGGGCACCGCCGAGGGCGCGAGCAGGTTCGGCCACTCCGGCATGTCCGCGAAATACGCGAACGACGTGTTGCGGAAGTCGCTCTTCTGCTGAATGCCGTTGGTCGTGACCGATCCGACCTGGCTCAGCATGTTCTGTCGCGCGTAGAACACACCGGCGCTGCCCCGGACGACGGTGTGGCCGTCGCCGCCGACGTCCCACGCAAACCCGCCCCGCGGCTGGAACTGCTTCCATTGATCCGGAATCGTGCCGTCCGACGGGAAGCGCGGATCGCCGAGCAACGCCGCATACGCGGTCGTGCGCGGATCGACGGTCTCGGGCATGAGCTGCGCATCCCACCGGAAGCCGTAGTCGAGCGTCAGGCCGTTCCCGACCTGCCAGCGGTCCTGCACGAACAGCGCGAACTCCTCGTTCGTGATGTCCGAGGCGCCCGCGGCATCGCGGGCGATGCCGTCAGGACTGCTGCTCTGGAGATAGAAATAGAGCGGCCCGCCGGTCGGCGCCGTTCCGGACGGACACGCCGCCGGCGCGGTCACCCACACGCTGCCGGTGCATTCCACGGTATTCGGTCCGAACCCGCCGGCGGCGGGAGCGGACGTGTAGCGCAGGAAGCCGGGGACGCTGCCGAACAGGTAACGCCCTTCGAAGAAGCCGCGGAAGACCTGCACGTTGCGGGTGTGCAGCCATTCACCGCCGGTCTTGATCGTGTGGCGGCCGGCGACGATCGAGTAGTTGTCCTTGATCTGAAAACGCTTGACCAGCTCGTCGACGTTCGGCGCGAGAAAGAACGGATTGCCGAACCGGAACGACGGCGCGAACCCGACGCCCGTGTCCGCGGGAATCGACGAGGGCGCCGCCGAGCGCGGCCGGTCCTCCCGCGAGTAGGTGACGTGCAGTTCGTTCAGCTGCGTGGCGGTGACCGTGCTGAACAGGTTCGCATTGAGGACGTTGATCTTCGACGGCCCTTCCGTGCCGTTCGCCGAACTGCCGTAGGTCGGCACGTCGAACGTCTGGTTGGGATTCTTCGAGTAGTCGAAGTTGTCCGACACCGACAGGTTGTGCCGTGAGCTGAGGCTGGCATCCAGTTTCGCGAGCACCGCATCGTTGCGGATGCTGTGCGTCACCGGGACGCCCTCGTTCGCGCCGCGGCGCAGCTGAAAGAAGTTCAACAACGCCAGGCGCTGGCAGTCTTCGCTGCCGTTGATCAGGCCCTCGTTGGCGAGCGTCGGCGCCGCGACGGGGCACGGCGCGCCGATCGGCTCCGACAGATTCGGCCGCACCAGGTGGTCGCGGATCCCTTCGAGCGCGACAAAATAGAAGGCGCGGTCCCTGACCACCGGCCCACCAACGGTGCCGCCGAACTGTTCGCGATGGAAATCCGTGAGCGGCTTGCCGTCCGAGGTGTGCGATGTGAGCCCCTCGAGGCGCTGGTAGTGGAAGAGACTCCCCTTCACGTCATTCGTGCCCGACTTGGTGATCACGTTCACCACGCCGCCGGCCGTCCGGCCGAACTCCGCGTTCGCGCCGGTGGCCACCACCTGAAATTCCTTGACCGCTTCGAGCGTGATGTCGATGGCCGCACGCTGGCCGCCCATCTGCTCGCCGAAAAACCCGTTGTTGTAGTCGCCGCCGTCGAGGCTGATGTTGTTGAAGACCCCGCGCTGGCCCGCGAACGTGATCTCGTCGCCGTCGGGCCCCTGCACGATGCTGACGCCCGGGGTCAGCGTCAGCAGATCCTCGAACTTGCGTCCGAGGATGGGCGTCGTCTCGATGGTCCGCTCGTTCAACGTGCTCGCGACGGCCACGCGGCTCGAATCGACGGCCTGCGCCTGGGTCGAGACCGTCACGGTCTCGGCCACCCCCGACAACTTCATCGTCGGACTCACGCGCACCGCTTCACCGACGGTGACGCGGACGTCCTCCTGCACGTGCGTCGCGAAGTTCGCGATCGTGAACGTGACGGTGTAGATGCCGGGCGGCAGCTGCAGCGCCGCGAAGCGGCCGTCACGATCGGTCACCAGCGTGCGCCGGAAGTTGGTCTCGACGTTCCGCACCTCCACGTCGACGCCCGGCAGCACCGCACCGCTCGTGTCGGCGACGATGCCTTCGATGACGCCGGTGGTGATCTGGGTCTGCGCGCTGGACGGGCGGCTCAGGGTCGACAACGCGGCAAGGACCAGCAGCAAATGCCTGATGCGCATCGGTGTGCCTTTTCTGGCAGGCAAGCAGACGGACCCGCCGCGCGCATCATCGGCCATTCGGCGCGGCGCGACAAGGGGGAAAGTGAGTCGATCAGGCCCGTCCCGCGAATTCCCGCGTCTCGGTGTGCACCTTCACCTTCTCGCCTTCCTTGATGAAGAGCGGCACGCGGATCGAGAGGCCCGTTTCGAGCGTCGCCTGCTTCGTCACGCCGCCGCTGGCGGTGTCACCGCGGACGCCCGGCTCGGTGTGCGTCACCGTCAGCTCGACATGCGGCGGGAACTGCACGCCGATCGGATTGCCGTTGTATTTCTGGATCTGCACCGGAAGATTGTCGACCAGCAGCTCGCGATCGTCGCCGACCACCTCGTCGCGCAGCGTCAGCGTTTCGTAGGTGTCCTGGTCCATGAAGTGGCAGCCGTCGCCGTCGGCGTAGAGATAGGTCGCGGAGATGACCGCGAGGTCGGGCTCGCTGAACTTCTCACCCGCCTTGAAGGTCTTGTCGAAGACGGCGCGGGTCAGGAGATTGCGCATCTTGAGCCGCACCAGCGTCTGCCCGCCGCGCGCGGTTGGCTTCGACACGTCGACGTCGAGGCAGTGATAGGGCGCGCCTTCGTACTCGAAGTACATCTTCCGCTTGATCTCGATTGCTTCAAGGAGAGCTGCCATGGAGTCATTATCGTCGATGTGCGTGGAGCGAGGGGCGAAGGGCGTGGGGGGCGCGTGGCGAACGGCGAAGGGCGCACACCGTGGGGCAACGGGCCAAGACGAAGGACGAGAGCGGCGCAGGGCCAGCATACGTAGGCAGGGTCTGAGACCCGGCGTTCCGGCCAGTGCTACGCTGGGCCTGTGGAGAGAGTCCTCGTCAGCGCGTGCCTCCTCGGCGCGAAGGTGCGCTATCACGGCGGCGACGCGCGTGTGGAGCATCCCGTGCTGCGCCGCTGGCGAGACGAAGGACGGATCGTCGCGGTCTGCCCGGAACGCGACGGCGGCCTGCCGACGCCGCGCCCGCCCGCGGAGATCGTCGGCGGCGCAGGCGGCCATGGCGTGTGGAAACGGATCGCGCTGGTCCAGACGCGTGACGGCGGCGACGTGACCGCAAATTTCGTCCACGGTGCCGAGGCGGCGCTGGCCGCCGCACGCGACGCGCACATCCGCGTCGCGGTGCTCAAGGACGGCAGCCCGTCGTGCGGGACGACGTTCAGCTATGACGGCACGTTCACGGGCGCACGTGTCGGCGTCCCTGGCGTCACCGCCGCGCTCCTTCAACAGCACGGCATCCGCGTCTTCAGCGACAACGAGATCGACGCCGCGGACGCGCTGCTCCGTCAACTCACGTGAAGTATTTGGCGAGGAACGCGACGAAGGCTTTCCAGTCGTCCGGCGTGGCCGCGTGCCCGCCGGTGTGATAGTGCCAGCCAAGCTCCCCGTTGATCACGGGCGTGTCGAGCGGCGGCAGCTCGGTCACGCCCAGGTCCTTCTTCCCCAGCAGCCGATACACCGGGCCCGCGGCCACTTCCGCGAGGAACATGCCCTTCGGATCCGCCCACTGATCCTTCGTGCCGCCGGTAACGAACACGGGGCGCGGCGCGCTCAACGCGATGAGCATGTGTGCGTCGACCGGCATCTCGTTCCAGCGTCCGACGTACTGCGGGAAGCTGCCCGCGAACCAATACGGGAAGCTCTGCGCCATGTCGTCAATCGTTTCACCCCAGTCGCGCCGCGCGAGCGCGGCGCCCATCTCACCCGAGCAGCTCGCATAGACGGCGGCCACCCGCTCGTCGAGCGCCGACGCCCACAAGGCGGTCTTGCCAAGACGCGAATGGCCGAACAGCGCGATCCGTTTCGCGTCCACTGACGCATCGGTTTCGAAGTAGTCGATGATGCGGCTGACGCCCCACGCCCAGGCGCCGATGGCGCCCCACTCGTCGGGCGCGGGACGCGCCTCAGCTGACGTCAGCGTCGCGCCAATCACACCCTGATCGAACGTGTTGTTCCGATCGGGCTGGATGTCCGTATAGACGACCATCGCATAGCCCCAGCCGCGCGCGAGGATGTCGGCGGCGACCGGCGGCTCTCCCGCCAGCGGATTCGCTGCCGCCTGGGCTCCCCCGCCAAAGTTGACGAGCAGGATGAGCGGCACCGGCGTCTTGACCCTGGACGGCGTCACGATCGTGAGCGCCATGCGCGGCGCGTTCATCGCTGCACCGATGGTGCCGATGACCCGCTTCCGAATCGCGGTGCCGTCTTTCGCGGCCGGATCCGTCTCCGAAACTTGCCACGTGACCTTTGGCGTCTTCGTCGGTATGCGGCCGTAGATGTCGCGCTCGTACAGCGTGATGATCTCCGGCCGCCGCACGCGCATCCACGTGCGCGCGTCGCGCACGGGCACGCCGCTCGCGAGCACGAGCGGGTCCGGCAACGTGTAGGGCCGGACCTTCGATTCGTCGTAGTTCGAGACGTGGCCGGTCTTGACCGCGCGCCGCAGCGGATTGCCGTTCGCGTCGGATCCGAGATTCGTATCGGACGTTTGCGTCTGCGCACCGAGCCGCGCCGGGTCGAGCACGACGTGCTTGATGCGCTCGCGCTTCCAGGTGTAGGTGACGTGGACGGCGCCGTCGCGCGTCTGAATCATCGCCGGATACGAATATTCGCCCTCGTCATCCTCGAGCGTGAGGGCCGGGCGCCATGCCTTGCCGTCGGTGGACACCGCGATCGCGAGCGTGCCGCGCGAGGTCGCTGACGGGTTGTAGACGAGCAGGAACCGTCCATCGGCGAGCTTGACGCTGTCGATCCCCGCGCTCGGATTCGGCAGCGTTGTCCGTGTCATCGGCGTCCACGTGCGGCCGCCGTCGTCGCTCCACGCCTGCGTGATGACACCCTGACGGCTGCGGGAGAGGATCTCGAGCGCCGTCACCGAGTGCACGAGAATCGTCGGCTGAATCGCGCCGAAGTCCCGCGCGTCGTTCAGCGGACCGGTGGCCTGCCATGCGGAGGCGGCGCCGAGAGATTCCGCGGTGAAGGGCCCCGAGTACCGTTCCACGTGCACGACCCAGCCGGCATGTTCGGTACTCGACCCCGCCAGCAGCACACCGGGCGTGAGCTCGACCGGCTTCGCGCGAATCGGACCGAGAATCCCGTCCGGCAGCTTGACGGGCGCCGACCACGTGCGTCCGCCGTCGCTCGACGTGCGTGCCAGTCCCCACCACTCCGAGGGGCTCGGACCCACCTTATAAAAGAGGATGAGCGGGCCGGTCGACGGCTGGAACAGCACGGGGTTCCAGCACGGCAGCCGCGTGCCGTCCGGTTGCACGCCGTTGGCGACTTCGACCGGCGGCGACCAGGCGTTCTGCTCGTAGTGCGAGACCCAGATGCCGACGTCGGGCGCGCGCTCCTTCGTGCCGCCGAACCATGCGGCGACGAGCCCGTCGCGGGTCTCGACGATCGTCGACGCGTGCGCCGAGGGGAACGGTGCGCGGTCGTAGATGAATTCGGACCGCACGACGGCGGACGGCGCGGCCGCTTGCGCCGCGGCATGGGCGACGAGCGCCAGGCACACGAGCAGAACATCGATCATGGATACGCCTCCTCGCGGCGCATCGAAGGCGCCGTGCGCATGAACGCGCGGATCCCGACCAGGAGCAGCAGCCCGACGACCAGATACACCACCGAGCTCGCGCTGATGGCCGCGCTGAGGCCGTAGCGCTCGGACGCGATGCCCACCGCCAGCGGCGCGATTCCCCCGCCAATCCATCCGACGGCGTTCATCATGCCGACCGCGGTCGCGCGGCGCCGCGTCGGGACGACATCGTGCAGCGACGCCCAGATGTTTGCATCGTACAGGCCTTTGAAGAACCCGAATCCCGCCATCGCGGCGATCAGGATCGCGACAGTGGTCGTCCATCCCGTGACGAAGATGAACGGCACGCCGGCGAGCAGCCCGAGCGCCTGCGTCAGCATGCGACCGCCGCGTTGCCGGCGCGCCAGCCGATCCGCCAGCACACCGCCCGCGAGCACGCCGACGACCGAGGCCACCTGCAGATAGGCCGTGCTGCTGAAGCCGGCCGCCGCCAGGCTCATGCCGAACTTGCGGAACAGGAACGACGGCATCCACGTCAGCACGATGGCCGCCACGAAGTTGGCGCCGACGAAGACGGCCATGAGGATCAGCGTCATCGGACGGTTCGCGTGCTGAGTGGGGACGTTGCCGTCGCGTGCGCCGTCAGGGGGACGCACGTCGATCGCGTCCGCCTGCCCTCTCGTCGGCTCCCGCAGGAAGAGCATCAACACCACGCCGAGCAGCGTGCCGAGCAGGCCGAGCAGGTAGAAGCTCGATCGCCATCCGAGCGACTGCCCCATCCAGCCGGCGATCGTTCCGCCGGCGATGGTCCCGGCGTAGACGCTCGATTGATGCAGCGCCATCGCGCGCGACCGCGTGTCGCGGGCGTGATAGTCGCTGAGCATCGACATCGACGCCGGGAAATAGCACGCTTCGCCGAGGCCTTCGAGCGCGCGAAAGAGGACGAGGTGCCAATACGTCCGCGAGAGCGCGGTCGCGACCGTGACGAGGGACCAGAAGATCAAGCCGCCGAGGATCAGCGTCTTGCGGCTGACGCGATCGCCGATCAGGCCGGTGAAGGGCGCGGCGGCCGCGTAGACCCACATGAACGAGGCGCCGATGATGCCGAGCTGCACGTCGGAGAGGGCCATCTCGCGCTGGAGCAGCGGGAACACCGAATAGATCGCCTGCCGGTCCGCGTAGTTGAAGAGACAGACGAACCAGAGCATCGCGACGACGGCCCACTTGTAAGGAAGCGGGACAGTCACAGTTCATCCCGCAGGCGCCCAGTGCACGACGGCGAACCGTGACAGTCACAGTTCTCGCCGGAAGTGTGACAGTCACAGTTCTCGCCAGAAGTGTGACTGTCACAGTTCTGGCCGGAAGTGTGACTGTCACCGTTCCGGCCCGCCGACTGTCCGATCGTGGGAAGAAGTGTGACTGTCACCGTTCTGCCGCCTGTGTTAGGCTCCCGCGCATGATTGCACCGCACACCATCTCCCGGCGCACCTTCCTCGGCATCGCCGGGGCCCTGCCCTTCGCCGCCCGCGCCCTCGCGGCCCCGAAGGACGTCCCCGTCGGCCTCGAACTGTACTCGGTTCGCGACGAATTGGCGAAGGACCTCACAGGCACCGTCACCCGCGTCGCCAAAATCGGCTACACGATCGTCGAGTTCTACTCGCCGTACTTCGACTGGTCGATGGACCAGGCCAAGGACGTCCGCAAGCTGCTCGATGACCTCGGCATCCAATGCCGCTCGACGCACAACGGCACCCCGTCGTTCTCCGCGGACGGCCTGAAGAAGGCGATCGATCTCAATCACGCCATCGGCAGCCGCTACATCATCATGGCCAGCCCGGGCCGCGTCAGCGATCTCGACGGCTGGAAGCGCGTCGCCGAGACGCTCACCGCCGCCGCCGAGCAGCTCCGTCCGCTCAACATGTTGACGGGATACCACAACCATCAGCCGGAGTGGACCCCGGTCGAGGGACAGCGGCCGATCGACATCATCGCCCAAGGCACGCCCAGGGACGTCGCACTGCAGTTCGACGTGGGCACCTGCCTCGAAGCCGGCGCCGACCCGGTCGCCTACATCACCGACCACCCCGGCCGCATCAAGAGCATGCACTGCAAGGAGTGGTCGAAGGCCACCGGCTACGGCGTCGCCCTCGGCGAAGGGGATGCGCCCTGGAAGCGGATCTTCGACGCGGCCGAACAGACCGGCGGCATCGAGTACTACCTGATCGAACAGGAGCAGAGCGGCCCGGGCGGCCAGTTCGCGATGGTGCAGCGCTGCCTCGAGAACTACAAGAAGCTCCGCGCGTGACGACCCTCGAACTGCCGGGGCTGTTCGACCTTCAGGTGAACGGCTTCGGCGGTATCGACTTCAACGCCCCCGACCTGACCGAAGACGGCGTCGACGCCGCGCTCGCGCGCATGCGCGAGAGCGGCGTCACCCGCTGCCTGCCGACGCTCATCACCTCCTCGTTCGAGCGCTTCGCGACCTCGGCGCGTGTGATCACCCGCGAGTCGCGCGACGCGATCGCCGGCCTCCACATGGAGGGCCCATACATCTCACCCGAGGACGGCGCACGCGGCGCGCACCCACGCGCCGATGTCGCCGCCGCCTCGATCGACGACTTCCGCCGTCGGCAGGACGCGGCCGCGGGACGCATTCGACTCGTGACGCTCGCACCCGAGGTGCCGGGCGCCCTCGCTCTGATCGCATACCTCGTCGAATCCGGCGTCCGTGTCGCGATCGGGCATACCGCAGCCGCGCCGCACCAGATTGCGGACGCGATTGCCGCGGGGGCGACCCTCGCCACACATCTCGGGAACGGCTGCGCGCAGATGCTGCCGCGCCACCCGAATGTGATCTGGGAGCTGCTCGCCGCCGACGAGGTGTCGGCGAGCATCATCGCCGACGGCCATCATCTCCCTCCCGCCACCGTCAAGGCGATGGTGCGCGCGAAAGGCACGGCCCGCACCGTGCTCGTCACCGATGCCATCGCCGCGGCAGGACAACCGCCAGGCCGCTATCGGATCGGCGGCGTCGCGTGCGATCTCGACGCACGCGGCCGCGTCTCACTCCCTGGCACACCGTACCTCGCCGGATCGGCGCTGACCCTGGATCGCGCGATCGCCAATACCGTCCGCTTTGCAGGCGCCTCCATCGAAGAGGCGATCGCGATGGCGTCGACGCACCCGGCGCGCTTTCTCGGTGAGGAGCCGCTGGGCACGATACGCGCCGAGTGGGATCCCGTTTCGTACGAGCTGCGCGTCGTCGCCTGATGCATATCACGACGCTCGACTGGGCCGTCCTCATCGCGTATCTCGTCGTCATCACGGCGATCGGCCTGATCGCCGGCTACCGCGTCCGGCGCACCGGCGAGTTCTTCCTCGGCGGACGACGGTTCGGACCGTGGCTGATGATCGGCCAGAGCTTCGGCGTCGGCACGCACGCGGAAATGCCGGTCGCGCTCGCCGGCGCGGTCTACAGCCTCGGCGCCTCCGCGATCTGGTTCCAGTGGAAAAATCTGTTCATCACGCCGTTCTACTGGCTGATGGCGCCCGTGTTCCGCCGCATCCGGCGCACGACCATGGCGGAGTTCATGGACGACCGCTACGGCCCGGGGATGGCCGCGCTCTACATCGTGTTCGCGGTGTGCTTCTTCATCATCAACATGGGGAGCATGCTGAAGGGCGCCGGCAAGGTGATCAGCCAGGCGACCGGCGGATCGATTGGCGTGAATGACATCGTCGTCGCGATGACGGTGATGTTCATTCTCTACAGCTTCGTCGGCGGGCTGGTCGCGGCCGCGTGGACGGATCTCTTCCAGGGCATCCTGATCATCGTGCTGTCCTTCATGCTGATCCCGCTCGGCTGGGGCGAGGTCGGCGGCTTCCACGGCATGAAAGCGTCGCTCGAGCCGTTCTACTTCTCGCTCGCGACGCCCTCGGGCATCGGCCTGTGGGTCATCTTCATGCTGACCGTGAACGGCCTCGTCGGGATCATGGCGCAGCCGCACATGCTCGCCACGGTGGGCACCGGCCGGGACGAGCGGACGTGCCGCATCGGCATGCTGGGCGGCAACTTCGTCAAACGCGTCTGCACGGTTGGATGGGCGCTCGTCGGGTTGATTGCGGCGGCGATGATCGCGCAGGGTGGCGCCGGCGAATCCGGCCTGGGCGACCCCGAGAACGCGTTCGGGTTCACCTGCCGTCAGCTGCTGTTTCCGGGCGCACTCGGCCTGCTCATCGCCTCCGTCCTCGCGGCGAACATGTCCACGTGCTCGGCGTTCCTCGTCGACAGCGGCGCCCTGTTCACCGAGGGACTGTACCGCCGCCTCACGCCCGGACGCGACGATGCGCACTATTTGTGGGTGGGACGGATCAGCGGCTTCGCCATCACCATGCTCGGCGTCGCTTATGCGGTGTATCTCATTCAGAGCGTCCTCTACACGTTCCTGCTGACCGAAACCCTCGCCACCTTCGTCGGCATCAGCGTGCTCGGCGGGCTGGTGTGGCGGCGGGCGAATCGCTGGGGCGCGCTTGCCTCGCTGTTCGCCTCGCTCTCGACCAACTTCCTGCTCTATGGGATCACCGGCCAGCGTCTCGATCACTGGGACGCGAACGTCTTCCTTGCGGCGCTGGCGGCCGGCGTTCTGGCGCTGGTGATCGTCAGCCTCGCGACGGCGCCCGAGCCCGCGGCCCGCATCGACGAGTTCTACTCGCGGCTCGAGACCTCGAGCGACGGCGATGGCGCGGCCCGCGATCGTCCGCTGCTGCTCGTCAACGTCCTGCGGCCGCTCGCGGCGGCCAGGGCGCGTGGCTGGCGCGCGTATCGCGAGGATCTCGGCGGGTTCGCGCTCGGCTGGGCGATGGTCGTGGTGCTCGTCGCGGCCACCGCGTGGCTCCTGCGCTCCTGACCCTCATCCGCGCTCGTGCCCGCACCGACCCGGGGAGAACGCACCGATCGGGGGGTACGGCCTTTTCGTGTTTCGACATCAAGCCGACCTCTCCACGCGCTCCGCATTCGCCGTGGTCGTGGGTGCGCCGGCCGCGCAATTGAGTATCATCACGCGCTGGATGGAGGATGGTATGTGCAATCGATTCGCGCGTGTGCTCGCGGCGGCGGCCGTGTTCGTCGTTGCGGCCGCGCCACGGGCGCAAACGGCGTCCGGGCGGTTCCTCACCGTCGAGGACTACCTGAATTACGAGACGGTCGCCGATCCGCAGATCGCTCCCGACGGCACGCAGGTCGTCTACACGCGCCGGTGGGCCAACACCGTCGACGACAAGATGGACACGGCGCTCTGGATCATGAGCACCGATGGATCGAGAAATCGCTTTCTGGCGAAGGGCGCCGACGCCGCCTGGTCGCCCGACGGCACGCGCGTGGCCTACATCGCCGAGGGCGAACCGAAAGGGCCGCAGGTCTTCGTCCGCTGGATTGCCGAGGGCGCATCGACCCAGATCACGCACGTCGAGCATGCGCCGTCGAACGTGACGTGGTCGCCCGACGGCCGGCAGCTCGCGTTCAGCATGCTGGTGCCGAAGCCGTCGAAATGGGAGATCCCGCTACCGAAGCCGCCCGAAGGCGCCAAATGGACGAAAGCCCCCGCGGTCATCGACCGGCTGCACTACCGCCAGGATCGCGTCGGCTACACGGAGCCCGGCTTCACGCACCTGTTCGTGGTGCCGGCGGACGGCGGGACGCCGCGCGCGCTGACCTCCGGCGACTGGAACGTCGGTGCGCGGTTCGACGGCCTCGCGGGCGCCGTCGACATCGACTGGTCGCCCGACGGGCGCACGATCGTGATTGACGGGCTCGATGTGTCCGACGCCGATCTGCGGTATCGCGATTCCGATATCTTCGCCGTCGACGTCGCGACCGCGACGCGCCGACCGCTCGTCACCGATCGCGGCAGCTGGTCGAGCCCGCACTTCTCTCCCGACGGCACCCTGGTGGCGTTCGTGGGATATCCGTTCACGAAGGCCAGCTACAAGACCGAAGACTTGTACGTCGTCGGGATCGACGGCCAGGGGATGCGGAAGATCTCCGGGTCGCTCGATCGCGACGCGCAGGACCTGCACTGGGCCGCCGACGGGTCGGGCGTGTACTTCGCCGCGGACGATCGCGGCGCGTCGAACGTCCACTTCGCGCCGCTGTCCGGCGCGCTCCGCGACGTCACCACCGGCACCGCGATGGTGTCGTTGACGAGCGTCAGCGCGAAAGGGATCGGGGTGGGTGTGCGCGCGAGCGCGCAGCAGCCAGCCGACGTGGTGCGGATCAGCCTCGCGTCGCCCAACCAGGTGACGCAGCTCACGCGAGTCAACGAGGATCTGCTTACCGGGATCACGCTCGGCGCGGTCGAAGAGATCCGGTTCGAGTCGTCGGGCGGCACGACCGTCCAGGGATGGCTGGTGAAGCCGCCCGGCTTCGATCCAGCGAAGCGCTATCCGCTCGTCCTCGAGATTCACGGCGGCCCGCACGGGATGTACAACGGCGCCTTCAATTTCATGTTCCAGAGCTTCGCGGCGAACGGCTTCGTCGTGCTCTACATGAATCCGCGCGGCAGCACCGGCTATGGATCCGCCTTCGGCAATGCCATCGAACGTGCCTATCCAGGCGTCGACTACGACGACCTGATGGCCGGCGTCGACGCGGCGATCGCCAGAGGCACCGTCGACGCCCGCAACATGTTCGTCGGCGGCTGCAGCGGCGGCGGCGTGCTTTCGAGCTGGGTGATCGGCCACACGGACCGCTTCGCGGCGGCGGCGGTGCGGTGCCCGGTGATCGACTGGCTCAGTTTCGTGGGGCACACCGACATTCCGCTCTTCACGGCGAACTTCTTCGAGGCGCCGTTCTGGGAGAAGCCGGAGCCGTGGCTGAAGCAGTCGCCGTTGATGTATGTCGGCAACGTGAAGACGCCAACGCTGCTGATGACCGGCGTGCTCGACATGCGGACGCCGATCCCGCAGAGCGAGGAGTACTACACCGCGCTCAAGATGCGCGGCGTGGAGACGAAGCTGCTCCGCTTCGAGGGCGAGTACCACGGGACCTCGTCGAAGCCCTCGAACTACATGCGGACGATCCTCTACATGATCAGCTGGTACAGGGATCACAGCCGCACCGCTGTGCCGACCGAGACGTCGCGCCAGTGATCGACCGTCACGGCTGGACACGCATGCACACGGATACATCGGGACGCAGCGACGCGCCGCCAGACGACTAATCGTGCCTGTCCACCTGCTCGTCTTCGGCCCGCATGCCGACGACATCGAACTCGGGCTCGGCGGCACCATCGCCCGCCACACGGCATCGGGCCACAGCATCGGCCTGTGCGACCCGACCCGCGCGGAGCTGTCGAGCAACGGGACGGTCGAGACGCGCGGCGCCGCGCGCGCGTCGCGTTCCGTGAGAACCTCGGATGGCCCGACGGCGGGATCGCCGAGACGCCGGCGACCATCCGCTCGGCCGTCGACCTGATTCGACGGCACCAGCCGCGCACGGTGGCGATTCCGTACTGGGACGATCGCCATCCGGATCACGCCGCGGCGAGCCAGGTGCTGCGGCGCGCCGCGTTCACGGCCGCGCTGCGGCGCTACGAGACGGATCTCGAGGCGTGGCGGCCGGACTGGGTCTGCTACTACTTCATCAACGACGGCGCGGCGCCCTCCTTCGTGGTCGACGTGTCCGACCATTACCAGAAGAAACGCGATGCGCTGGCCTGCTACCGCAGCCAGTTCACGCCCGCCGCGGGATCGGTCCCGACGCGTCTGACCGCCGCAACGTTCCAGCAGTTGATTGAAA
>JABFWM010000102.1 GCA_013362195.1 Acidobacteriota bacterium | reverse complement strand
GGGAACATCGCGGACCCGGCGATCACCGTCGCCGGCGCGATGGCGTTCACGCGGACGAGCGGCCCGAGACCCACCGCCAGCTCGCGGACCAGGTGATTGATGGCGGCCTTGCTCACGTCGTACGGCTCGCTGCCCGACTTCGGCACGATCGCGTTGGCCGAGCTCGTGAGCACGATCGACGCCGGCAGCTGCTGCGCCCGGAACACCGCGGCCGCTGCCTGCGCGAGCACGAAGTTCGACGTGACGTTGATGCCGAGCGTCCTCGTCCACACGCCTTCGGCTGGCGCCGACGGGTCAGGCGTGGGATAGACGGCGGCGGTGTTGATCACGGCGTCGAAGCCGCCGAACTGCAGCACGGCCCCGCGGACGGCCGACGCGATCGTCTCGCGCGACGTGAGGTCGAGCGCCGCCGACTGCACCATCTCCTTCGACGATCGCTTCGCCGCCTCCGCAGCGGCCTCCTCCGCGGCCGCCGCCTGCACGTCCGCCACGACGACGTGTCCGCCGCGTGACGCGATCTGCAGCGCCACCTCCCGTCCAATCCCGCTGGCGCCGCCCACGACGACCGCGACCCTGCGGCTGAACTCTTTCTCCGGCGGCATGCGCTGCAGCTTCGCCTCCTCGAGCGCCCAGTACTCGATCCGGAACGCCTCCAGGCGCGGCAGCGCGACATAGTTCCGGAAGGTCTTGAACTCTTTCGCCTGCTCGGGACGCCGCACCTGCGGCACCGGCCCGGTCTCCGACCCGCCCTCGTCGAGCGCGTTCGCGCCGGCCATCACGTGGATCGCGTTCACGAAGAACTCGGTCGTGATGCGCGCTTCGCGCTTGTCCTTGCCGAAGCCGAACACGCCGAGGCCGGGGACGACGACGACCGAGGGATTGCTGTCGCGGAGCGCCGGCGAGCCGGGCTCGGCGAAGGCCTGGTAGTAGGCGGCGTACTCGCCGCGATACGTCGCGATTCGCGCATCGAGGTGCTGCCGCAGCGCCGTGACGTCCTCCGTCGCGGGGTTCCACGGCAGGAACATCGGCGAGATGCGCGTGCGCAGGAAATGATCGGGACAGCTCGTGCCGAGCGCGCAGAGATCTTCGGCCCACGTCGAATTCGCGAACGTCAGCGCGTCGTCCGAGGTGTCGACGTGGCCGATGACGCGGCGATTCGAAGACACCGCGCCCCGCAGATACGGAAAGATCTCCGCGATCGCCGACTCGCGGTCGGCCACCGCCGCCGTGATCGCGGGACCGCCGAACTTGGGGCGGTTCGCGCGCTGCTCGTGCGCCTGGATGAACTCCCCCATCTGATCGATCGTCTTGATGCTGTTCAGATAGCACTCGTGCTGCGTCTGGCCCCACGTGAACAGGCCATGACCGCCGAGCAGGATGCCGTCGCAGCCGGGCGTCTGCTCGACGGCCTTCCGCAGCATCAACGCGAGCTCGAAGCCGGGACGCTGCCACGGCACCCAGACGATGTGCCGGCCGTAGGTGCGGTTGAACTCCTCCAGCTTGCGCGCGCCGTTGGCGCTGGCGGCCAGCGCGATCGCCCAGTCGGGATGGAGATGGTCGACGTGCGGAAAGGGCAGAAACGCGTGCAGCGGCGTGTCGATGGACGCCGCGACGCGGTTCTCACCGAACGCGCAGAGCGGATAGAAGGCGACCATCTCGTCCTCGTGCGCCTCGCCGCGGTAGCGCGCGATGAGCGCCTCGAGTTTGTCGAGATAGAGCACGGCAAAGCCGCTCGCCGTGATCGATCGCAGATCGCCGCCGCTGCCCTTGACCGCCATCACCCGCGGGGGCGCGCCGGTCAGCGGATCGGGCCGCTCGAATTTCGAGCTGGTGTTGCCGCCGCCGAAGTTGGTGATGCGGAGGTCTTCGCCGAGCAGGTTCGAACGGTAGCGCAGCAGCTCCAGCGGCGTGGCGGCGAGCCGGGCGGCTTCCCGCTCGTCCCAGAGATTGCGGAGAAAGGTCGTTTCGTTGGTCGTCGCGTCAGACACAGGTCAGCTCCACGTATTGCAGAAAGCGGCGGTACTGCTGGTCCCATCGATCGGGCCGGATCGGCTCGAACCGATCGGAGGGGAATGAATATTCGATGATGCGCCGCGCGTCCGCGATCGTCCGCACCGCGCCGATCGCGACCATCTGCATGGCGACGTTGCCGAGCGCGGTCGCCTCGACGGGCCCGGCCAGCACGGTGCGGCCGGTCGCATCGGCGGCGAACTGGTTCAGCAGGCGATTGCGCGATCCGCCGCCGACGATCTGAATCTCGCGGATCGCGGTGCCGGTCAACCGCTCGAGCGTCTCGATCACCACACGATACTTGAAGGCCAGGCTCTCGAGAATCGCCCGCGTGCAGGCGGCCGGACCGGACGGCTGCGGCTGCGACGTGCGCGCGCAGTACTCGGCAATGGTGCGCGGCATGTCGTCGGGATGCAGGAACGACGGATCGTCGGGATCGAAGAGCGAGGCGAAGGCGAAGCGATCGTCGGCGGCCGCATCGATCAGCTCCGCGTACTCGTAGCGATGGCCGTCGCGCGCCCAGGCCCGCCGCGACGCCTGCAGGAGCCACATCCCGGTGATGTTCTTCAACAGGCGCGTCGTGCCGAAGACGCCGCCCTCGTTGGTGAAGTTGGCGTCGAGCGCCGCGGGGGTGATGATCGGCTCGGGGATCTCGGTGCCGAGCAGCGACCACGTGCCGGAACTGACGAAGGCGCGCCCGCCGCCCGCCGGCACCGCCGCGACCGCGGACCCGGTGTCGTGGCACGCGGGAGCGATGACCGGCGTGCCCTCGAGCGCGGCGGACACCGACGGCTTCAGCCGGCCGAGCCGCGAGCCCGGTTCGATCAGATCCGGCAGGAGGTGCACCGGCAGGTTCAACGCGCGCAGCAAATCGATCGCCCAGGTGCGCGTCCGCGGCGCGACCATCTGCGTCGTCGTCGCGTTGGTGAACTCGGCGCGCAGCACGCCCGTGAGCCAGTAATTGAGGATGTCGGGGATGGTGCCGAAGGCGGAGGCCGCCCGCAGCAGTTTCGGGGTCGCGTCGGCGGCGGCGATGAGTTGATAGAGGGTGTTGAAGGTCAGGAACTGCGTGCCGGTGATCTCGTAGATGCGCGCGCGCGGCATCCGCTCGAACACCGCTTCCATGACGCCGTCGGTGCGGGTGTCGCGGTAGTGATACGGATTGCCGAGCAGTTCGCCCTGCTCGTCGAGCAGCCCGTAGTCGCAGCCCCAGGCGTCGACGCCAATGCTGTCCAGGCGCCGCGGGTCGTCTTCGACGCGCCGCAGCGCGCGCTGCATCTCCAGCCAGAGGCGCAGCAGATCCCAGCGCAACGATCCCTGCTCGCGCACGGGCTCGTTCGGGAAGCGGCAGACCTCCGTGAGATCGAGGACGCCGGCTCGCAGCCGCCCGGCCATGGCACGGCCGCTCTCGGCGCCGAGATCGAAGGCGAGAAAATGGGCAACCATCGGGTCTCTCCGCAGGGGCGCGGTCGTGAATCCGGCGGAAAGCATACGGCGTCGGCGGTCCCCGCTCCAACGGCCGAGCACGATGCCGCCGCTATTTCGCGTTGCGGAACGGAACGCTCGGTGCCCCGCGTCCGAAGACGATGGCAGGCCTTCGGCTGATTTCGCGTTGCGAAACACGCGCAACCCCGGGCGTTGCAGTTGCCGCGTGGAACGCGACGGTTATATCGTCAAGCGACCATGACGGATCGTTCTCGAATACAGGCCGCCATCGATGCGGACGGCGGCATCCTGCGCCTCGAACCCTGCTGGGTCCCGCGTTCGTTCATGCACCCGGGGCGGCGGCTTCGTCTCCATCCCGACGACCTCTACGCCTACGGCGCGCACCGCGGCGGCATCAACGAACGCTGGTTCTCGTCGACGACCAATGCCGACAACGGCCCCGGCACGCCCCCCGACGAGGGGCTGAGCTACATCCGCGCCAACGGCTCGCGCTTCCTGCTGAAAGACGCGGTCGAACGCGCCGGCGATCTGCTGCTCGGCGCCAAGGTCATGGAGCGGGAGAAGGGGTGGAACCTGCTCTGCAAGTTCTTCGACAACATGGGGCCGATTCCGCACCACATGCACCAGAGCGACGAGCATGCGAGGCGGGTCGGCCGCCGCGGCAAGCCGGAGGCCTATTACTTTCCTCCCCAGTACAACCCGACCGACAACAATTATCCCTACACCTTCATGGGCCTCGAGCCCGGGACCACGAAAGACGATGTGCGGCGCTGTCTGGAGAACTGGAACCGGGGGGACAACGGCATCACGTATCTCTCGCGCGCGTACCGCCTCGAGCGCGGCACCGGCTGGCAGATCGATCCGGGCATCCTGCATGCGCCGGGGTCGCTCCTCACCTACGAGCCGCAGGTGAACAGCGACGTGTTCGCGATGTTCCAGTCGGAGGTCGAAGGGCGCATGACGCCGTGGGATCTCCTGGTCAAGGACGTGCCGCCGGACAGGCACACGGATCTCGACTACATCATCGACATGCTCGATTGGGACGCCAACGTCAATCCGCGGTTCGCGGCGAGCAATCGCTACCTCCCGGCGCCGGTGAAGCCGATCGCGGAAATGGAAGCGGACGGCTATCGGGAAGTGTGGATTACCTACGGCGCGAGCTGGTATTCGGCGAAGGAGCTGACCGTGCAGCCGCGACGGCGCGTCACGATCACGGATGCGGCGGCCTACGGCCTCATTCTCACGCAGGGGCACGGCACGTTCGGCGGCGTGCAGGTGTCGACGCCGGCGATGATCCGCTTCGGACAGATGACGGAAGACGAGTTGTTCGTGACCGCCGATGCCGCGGCCGGCGGCGTGACGATCGAGAATCGCAGCGACAGCGATCCGCTGGTGATCCTCAAACATTTCGGCCCGGGACATCCCGACGCGCCGAAACGACACTGACGCGACGGCCGGGCCTGCGGGCCCGGCGAGGACGGCGGACGGGAACGTCCGCCCTGCGACCGAGGTTCAATATCCCATGGCAGCGACTCACACGAAACCCAAACTGCACAATGCAATGTGGCCGGGGCTCGTCGGCAAGGGCGGTCCCGGCGCCGAGCCGCCGATCGACCTCGACACGATGCTGAACCTGACCGCGGGCGCGCAGGTCGACGGCACGAAGTTCGACGGCGTCGATCTGTTCCTGTTCGATCCGCACGTCAGCATCGATTCCAGCAACGACGATCTGGCGCGGCTGGCCGACAAGGTCCGCTCGAAGAACCTGATGATCGGCTCGCTCGTCGCGCCGGTGTGGCCGCCCACGGGCGGCGGTTCCGCCATGGGCAGCGACGAGGAGCGCAAGGCGTTCCTCACGCAGGTGCGCAAGGCCTGCGCGATCGGCCGCAAGCTCGAAGACCTCGGCGTCCGCCGCTACGGCATCGTCCGCATCGACTCGGCGGCGAGCCCCGCCGAATGGGCGAAGGATCCGGCCGGCAACACGAAGAAGATTGCCGACACGTTCCGGCAGGCGGCGGACATCGCCGAGGACATCGGCGAGCGGCTCGCCGCCGAGGGGGAAATCTGCTGGGGCGGGATGCACAGCGTCACGCGCAACGTGGAGCTGCTGGAAATGGTGAACCGGCCGAAGACGGTCGGCTTCCAGGCTGACATGGCGCACACGCTGCTGTTCACGATGGGCTATAACGCGCCCGACGATCGCATCCTGCCCGAGCGGTTCGACTGGAGCGATCGACAGACGCTCGACGAGGCGCTGCGGAAGATGACGAAGGCGCTGCGCCCGTGGACGTTCGATTTCCACGTTGCGCAGAACGACGCCACCGTCAAGGGCTCCGGTTCGCACGACAAGACGGGCCGCCACTGCCTGCCGTTCGATCCGAACGGCAAACTCGACATCGTGCGGCACGCCGGCTTCTGGCTGCGCGACGAACAGGGCACCCTCGAACGCAAGTTCGATCACATCTGCTGGGACGGGAGCATGTTCCCCAACGCGGTCATGACCGAGCCGAAAACCTGGAACGACGTGCTGGGCGTGATGAAGTCCGTGCGCGACGCGCATGGGTGGGATTGAGAAGCTGTCAGCTGACAGCTCA
>JABFWM010000247.1 GCA_013362195.1 Acidobacteriota bacterium | reverse complement strand
CCGGCGTAATCGCCGGGAACGAACAGCAGGATGCACAGCATCATGAACAGCTCGACGCTGATGAGCAGCATGCCGATGCTCATGCCGGCCTGCAGGGGAATCGCGTAGATCGGATAGGGCTGGCCCTTGAGCCCGGCAAACGCGGCGCGCGAATTCGCAAAGGTGTTGACGCGGATCCCGAACCACGCGACGCCGTAGCTGCCGCCGATGCCGATCAGGCTGAAGATCAGGATGACGACGACCTTCACCGCGTCGAAGCGCTGCAGCACGCCGAAGTAGAACACCATGATCACGCCGATGAAGGCCTCGAGAATCAGGATGAACTTGCCCTGCGTGATCAGGTAGGTCTTGCACGTCTCGTAAATCAGCTCGGACACCTCGAGCATCGAGCGGTGCACGGGCAGGTTCTTGAGGCGCACGAAGATCGTCATGCCGAACCCGAGGCCCAGCACACAGATGAGGAGCCCGCCCATCAGCAGCGTCCGTCCGTTGATCCCCTGAAAGGTCTCCGTGCTCAGGTCCGGCAGCACCAGGTTCGCTTCGCCGCCGCTGTGGCGCTGCACGGATCCCTGCGCCGCGTAGGCCGCGGGCGGTTGCGCGGCGGACGCCAGTCGGGGAAGGAGCGCGATCAGGGCGAACAGCAGGAAGGCGGCGCGGGTCGTGGCGATCATTGGATCCTTTGATAAGAACAAAACGCCGGATTATACCCGGAAATCTCCGACCCGATCGTCGCCGCGCCGGGCGCGAATCCGCCCGCCCATCGCCATGCCGCCGGTCAGGAAAATGCGAATGCCCTGTTCGACGGTGATGTCGGGATACGCCGCGAGGTCGCGCGGGTAGATCACGATGTCGCCCAGATAGAGGTGATTGGTGGGCACGTAGACCGCGACCAGCGCTTCCGGCCCCTGCCCGCGATCCACGGTGAACTCCTTGGTCAGGAATCCGAGCACGAAGCCGCGCGAGGCGTCCTCGACGAGCACGACACGCTTGAAGCCGTACTCGTTGTCCGGAGAGAACGCCACCACGAGCTGCTTGACGGGCGCGTAGATGCTGCGGAAGAGCGGCACCCGCAGCAGCAGCGCTTCCGCCTGCTGCAGCAAGCGCTTGCCGACCACGTTGGTGGCAATCGCGCCGACCACGAGGACCGCGAGCGCGGTGCTGAGGATGCCGAGGCCGGGCACTTCGCGGCCGATGTACTTCGCGTAGAACGGACCGACGAAGCCGTCGACGAGGCGAAACAGCCACACGAGCGCGGCGACGGAAATGAACAGCGGGACGGTGACGAAGAAGCCGGCGATGAAGCTGCGGCGGAGCCACTGCATGACGTCAGGAGCGCCGGCCTACCAGGACCATCCGATCGCCAGCGCGGCCAGGAGCGCGGCGCCGGCAGCGATGCGATACCACGCAAACGGGACGAACCCGGCGCGCCGGACGACCTTCAGAAAGGGTTCGACCACGAGCGCCGACGCGATGAACGCCATCACGAACCCGATCGCGATCTCGACCGCCCGTTCGGTGCCCAGGTGGTGCCGCACTTCCAGCAGATCGTGCGCGAACGCCGCCGTCATGGTCGGCATGGCGAGGAAGAAGGAGAACTCCGCGGCGGCCGGGCGATCGAGTCCCAGGAGCATCGCGCCCACGATCGTCGCGCCCGACCGCGAGACGCCCGGCACCAGCGCCAGCACCTGGCACGCCCCGATCCCGAGCGCGCGGCCGAGCGACGTGTGATCGGCGTTCAGCACCACCGGCGCGGGGCGGTTCCGCTCCACGATCAGCATCACGATGCCGCCCAGGATGAAGCTCGCCGCGATGACCGCCGGTGTCGTGTAAAGGACGCGCTTGACGAAGCCGGAGAGGAGCGCTCCGGCGACCGCTGCCGGCAGGAACGCCACGAAGATCATGAGGACGAAATGCCGGGCCTCGGGGTCCGACGGCAGCCCGGCGACAACGCGCAGCAGCTTGGCGCGATAGAGCCACATCACGGCCACGATCGAGCCGAGCTGGATCATGACCGTGAACACGCCGCCCGGATCGTCGAAGCGCAGCACGTGCGCACCAATCAGCAGGTGCGCCGTGGAAGACACCGGCAGGAACTCCGTCAGCCCCTGCAGGATCCCCAGCAGCCCGGCGGCAAGCCAGTTCACGAACGTTGGCTACGACGCGCGGGCGCGGCGGGGCTTCTTCGCGGGCGCCACCGGCGCCGCCGGCGCCGCCTTCACGGGCTTCCGCCCCTGCCAGATGATCACGATCGCGGCGGCGATGAACACGCTCGAGTAGGTGCCGGTGATGATGCCGACGATCATCGTGAAGGCAAAGCCTTTCAGCACCTCGCCGCCGAAGAGGTACAGCGCAATCACCGAGAGCAGCGTCGTGCTGCCGGTGATGAGCGTGCGGTCGAGCATCTGGTTGACCGCCGTGTTGACGATGTGCTCGATGTTGTCGCGCCGCATCGCGCGCATGTTCTCGCGGATCCGGTCGAAGATGACGATCGTGTCGTTCATCGAGTAGCCGGTGATCGTCAGGATCGCCGCGACGATGTTGAGCGTGAGGTCGTAGCGGAAGAACGCGAGCACCGCGAGCGTGATCAGCAGGTCGTGCACCGTCGCGACGACGGCGCCGACCGCGAAACTGAGCTGGAACCGGATCGCGATGTAGACGAGGATGCCGGCGAGCGCGAAGATCGTCGCCATCGTTCCCCGCGTCTGCAGCTCCTTGCCCACCGTCGGGCCGACGATCTCCTGGCCGACGACCTGGAAGTTGCCCAGGTTGGCCTGCCGGAGCGCCTTGTTCACCTGCTCGGCGGTCGCGCTCAACGACCCGCCCGCCTCGGCGCCCGCGGTGTGCACGCGCACCATGACCTGGCGCGCGGCCGGCGGCCCGTACTGCTGGACGATCGCGTTCCCGCCGTCGGGAATCCCCTGGCTCAGCGCGCCGCGCACCTGTTGGACGTTCGGGTTCTGATCGAACTGCAGGATGAGGATCGTGCCGCCGGAGAACTCGACGCCCTTGGGCATTCCCTTCGTCCAGATCACGACCAGCCCGGCAATGATGATGACCCACGACAACGCAATCGCGTGCCAGCGCCACCGGACGAAGTTGAAGTTCGGGTTCTTGAAAATGTGCATCGCGCTGTTCCGTTCGTTCCGAGTCAGTCCCTAGCCTGTGAGTTCGTGCGAATCGATGGCGCCTAGATGGAGATCACCGGTTCGCGGCGCGCCGACAGTTCCAGCTCGTAGATCGTCTTCGACACGAAGATCGATGTAAACAGGTTGACCAGGAGCCCGATCGAGAGCGTCGTCGCGAAGCCGCGAATCGGGCCGGTGCCGAACTGGAAGAGGAACGCGGCCGAGATGAGCGAGGCGACGTGGGTGTCGAGCAGCGTCAGGAACACCCGGCTGAAGCCCGCGTTGACTGCCGCCCGCACCCCGCGCTGCGCCGCCAGTTCTTCCTTGATGCGCTCGAAGATGAGCACGTTCGAGTCGACGCCGACGCCCATCGTCAGCACGAAGCCGGCGATGCCCGGGAGCGTCATGGTCGCGCCGATGTAGGCCATCAGGCCGAGCAGGATGACCAGGTTGAAGACGAGCGCGATGATCGCGTTCACGCCCGAGAGCTTGTAGTACCAGAGCATGAACACCATGATCAGCAGCAGCCCGGTCGCTGACGCGATGACGCCGGAGCGGATCGAATCGGCGCCGAGGGTCGGACCGACGACGCGCTCTTCGAGGGACGTCATCGACGCCGGCAGCGCGCCCGAGCGGAGCGTCAGCGAGAGATCGTTGGCCTGTTCACTCGTGAACCCGCCGCTGATCCGCCCCTGATCGGTGATCCGCCCTTCGAGACGCGGCGCCGACACGATGCGGTTGTCGAGGACGATCGCGAGGTACCGTCCGATGTTCTCACCCGAGAGCTTGCCGAATTTCTGGGCGCCCGACGACTTCAGCTCGAAGTGCACCGCCGGCTGGTTGTTCTCGTCGAGCCCGGGCCGGGCGACCCGCAGATCCTGTCCCGTCACCGGCGCAATCTTGCGGACGACGTAATAGAGCGGGCTGCTGTCGCCGCCGCCGCGCTCCGACGCGCCCTGCAGGATCTCCATGTCGCCGGGGAGCTGCCCGTTGTACTGCTTGAGCAGGTCCTCCTTCGACGAGTTCGGACCCGCTTCCACGAGCTTGAACTCGAGCTGCGCCGTCTTGCCCATGATGTCCTTGGCGCGCGCGATGTCGGTCACGCCAGGCAGTTGCACGAGGATCTGGTCGCCCTGCGGCTGCCGCGCGATGCTCGGCTCGGCGACGCCAAGCTCGTTGACGCGGCGGTCGATCGTCTGCAGCGTCTGATCGACGGCCTGCTCGCGCAGATCGCGGGCGATGTTGTCTCGCATCGTGAACTCATAGGCGCCGCCCGGCAGCGGGTTGCGGTTGAAGTTCGTCGCCGTGATCTCGTCGGCCGACTGCCGGAACGGCGCGTCGCGATCCTGCGGCACGCCTTCGACGTGGAACTTCGTCGGGCCGTCGACGGTGATGTTCTTCACCAGGACGTTGCCGGTGCGGAGCGACTCGCGCAGCTGCTCGCTCGTGCTCACCGTCGTCGCCCTCAACGCATCGTCGGTGTTGACGCGGAGGACCAGGTGCACGCCGCCTTTCAGGTCGAGACCGAGCTTCAACGCGTGGGCCTTCAGGAACCCGGGCACCGGCACGTTGTAGTGCTCGCCAAGCAGCGGGTAGACGCCGAGCGCGAAGAACACCCCGACGACGACGACAATGGTGAGGACTTTCCAGCGAAGGTTCTTGTACATGGTTACACGTTCCCGTTATCCGGCACGACCGGCTCCTGCCCCTGATAGCCGCCGACGGCGGCACGCGAGACCTCGATGCGGACCTTGTCGGCAATCTGGAGCTGCACGGAGCGTTCGTTCACTTTCGTGATCTGCCCGTAGATGCCGCTCGTCGTCACGACCTTGTCGTCGGGCTTCAAGGCCGCCTGAAATTCCTGTACTTTCTTCTGCCGCCGCTTCATCGGCAGCAGGATGACGAAATAGAAAATCGCCAGGATCAGCGCGAACGGGAGGAACTGAATCAAGCCTCCCGCGCCCTGCCCCGGACTGGCCATCGCGACGAACGACACGTACCGCAGATCCCCTCCCCACATCTTCACACGGGGCTCCGCCCCGATCCCCCACGGGTTGCGCGCGGGGGCGCCTGCCCCGTCCGTTCTCGTCCACCCCGACCTCCGGCAACGCGCGGCGGGGCGCGCCGCGTCACGCGGCGGGAGCCCACAGAAGGGTTCTCGTCTCCGAGCCGCATCCGGAACTAGTGCTGAGGTCGGCGAGAGAAGGTTCGATGGAACTCCTGGCGGAGTCGTTCAAACGTGCCGAAACCGATAGCCTCGCTGATTTGGCGCATTAAGTCAAGGTAAAAGCAGAGGTTATGGACCGTATTGAGGGTCGCGGCGGTCATTTCGCCGGACATATATAAATGACGGAGGTAGGCCCGGCTGAAGTGGCGGCAGGTATAGCAGCCGCAGTCGGGGTCCGGGGGACGCGGATCCTCGGCGTATCGCGCGTTTTTGATGACCAGGACGCCGTGCCGGGTCAGCAGCTGTCCGTTCCGCGCGTTGCGCGTCGGCAGCACGCAATCGAACATGTCGATGCCGCGGGCGACGCATTCCACCAGGTCATCGGGCATCCCGGTGCCCATCAGGTAGCGCGGCTGGTGCGCGGGCAGCTGCGGTGCGGTGTGCGCGACGACGTCGTACATGACGTCGACGGGTTCGCCGACGCTGAGGCCGCCGATCGCGTAGCCCTCGAAGCCGATCGCGACCGTTGCCTGCACGCTCTCGGTGCGGAGCGCGGCGTCGGTGCCCCCCTGGATGATGCCGAACTGGGCCTGACCGGGATTGGTGATCCGCACGTCGGGCGCGGCGTGCGGACCCTCGCGGAGCTGCAGCTGCCGCGTCCTCGCGCGCCGGGCCCAGCGAATGGAGCGCTCCATCGCGGCCCTCGCGGTGGCGAGGGTGACCGGGTCCGGAACTGTGACAGTCACACTTTCCGGAACTGTGACAGTGACAC
>JABFWM010000484.1 GCA_013362195.1 Acidobacteriota bacterium | reverse complement strand
GCGTCCCCACCGGCCGGCTGCTGCTTGCCGCGGCGCTGACACTCGCGGTCGCCGGCGCTGCCTGGCTGTGGTATTCGCGCCGGGGACAGACACCGCCCGTATCCGGCACGAACCCGCCTCACGCGGCACCTGCGCCCGCGACCCGTCCGACCCCCGCGCCCGGCGGCACGCCGACGCCCCCGAAACCCGCCGGCTCCCCGGCTCGGTCCACGCCATTGCCGTCAACCACTCCCGTGCCGCCACGGCCGCGGGTCGATGCGTCGGCCACAGCAGGCACGCGAGGATCCACGGAGGTTCCGCCTGCCGTCGGATCCGAGCGTGCCGGCGCGAGCGCTCCGACGGGGCCCTCGTCACCCCCGTCCCAGCGACCGGCCGCCACGCCATCGAGCGGCGGACCGGGACGCCAGTCCGCCCACCCGGCGGGTCCGTCCCCCTCGTCACCGCCGGCGGCGCCCGGCGAATCTCACCGTCCGGCCGCCGCCGCGCCGCCCGTTCTGACGACTCCGGGACCGCCCCCGCCGGGTGCCGCGACACACGCGAGACGACCGCAACCAACAGCAAAGGAGGAACTTCTGCACGACGCGCTGCCGAAGGTCTCGACCATTCTGGTGGCAGAAGATCGGCGCCTGGCGATGATCGACGGACGGGTACTGGGGGTTGGCGATGCCGTCGGCCGCCGGGTGATTGCGGCCATCGAGCCGAGGGCGGTCGTCTTCCGCGAGCCCTCCGGCGCACAAATTCGTGTGCGGCTGGGCGGAAGTCCTTAGTTGTTCCCGGCCCGGCAATAGCCTAAAATACGGTGTTCCCCGCAGGCAACTCATCCGCGCCGCACTGAGAGTTCGGGTAGGAAACGTGCGCAAAAAAATAGGTGAATGTCTCATTCAGGCGGGACTGATCTCCGAGGCCGACCTCCAGGTCGCGCTGGTGGAGCACAAGAAGACCGGCGAGCGGATCGGCGCCGTCCTCATCCGGCTGAATCTGGCAACCGAGAAGCAGATCACCAAGGCTCTCGCCTACCAGCTCGGGTTCCCCTATGTGAGCCTTGCTGACGATCCGCCGGATGCAACGGCGATCGTCCTGATTTCGAAGGACCTCGCGCTCAAGCGCATCTGCGTCGCGGTGAAGCTGGAGAAGAACCTGCTGACCGTCGCGATGTCCGACCCGCTGCTGTTCAGCCTCGTCCAGGACCTCGAGTTTCAGACCGGCTATCGCATCAAGCAGGTGGTCGCGACGCGGACCGACATTCTGCAGGCGATTGAAGTGGGGTATCCCGACAAGGCGCTCGCGAAGTACGAGGGCGGGCAATCCACCGGGCTGGCCGTCCCGGTCGGGAGCAAGGCGCAGAACCGGACACCGGAAGCGCCGCAGGCCGCGCTGGTTCCCCTTAGCAACACGGAGATCTTCGAAAAGGCCGCGAACCCGGCGGCCGCGGCCGGCAGCGAAACCAGCGACTCGGCGCCCATCATCGATCTCGTGGATCTGGTGGTCAACAGCGGCATCACCAGTCGCGCCAGCGACGTCCATATCGAGCCCGCGGAGCGGGGCGTGATCGTCCGTCACCGCCTCGACGGCATGTTGAAAGAAGTGATGGACCTGCCGAAGTGGGTGCACGAAGGGCTGGTCGCCCGCGTGAAGATCATGGCCGGCATGGACATCGCGGAAAAGCGGCTGCCGCAGGACGGCCGCTTGCGGATCAAGACGGAGGACGGGAAGGACGTCGACTTCCGTGTGTCGACGCTGCGCACGCTCTACGGCGAGAAGATCGTGCTGCGCGTGCTCGATCATCGCAAGGGCGCGCCGCCGCTCGAAGAGCTCGGGCTGTCGGCGGCGGCGATGGAGGAGCTGCGCTTCTTCCTGCGGCATCAGCACGGCATGATTCTCGTCGTCGGTCCCACGGGGAGCGGCAAATCGACGACGCTGAGCTCGGCGATCAGCTCCATCAAGTCGGGGCGGACGAACATCATCACGATCGAAGATCCCATCGAGTATCAGATCCCGGGCGTCAACCAGACGCAGATCAACGAGAAGGCGAAGCTCACGTTTGCCAACGCGCTGCGCGCGATCCTGCGCCAGGATCCGGACGTCATCCTCGTGGGCGAGGTGCGCGACCACGAGACGGCCAAGATCGCGATGCAGGCGGCGCAGACCGGCCACCTCGTGCTGTCCACGCTCCACACCGATGACGCGCCCTCGACCGTGACGCGGCTGATGGACATGAACATGGAGCCGTACGTCATCGCCTCGGCGCTGGTGGGCGTCGTCGCGCAGCGGCTCGTCCGGCGGCTGTGCGTCGACTGCCGCCGGCAGTACACCCCCGAGGGCGAGACGCTCCGCGCGCTCAACATGTCGGAAGCAGAGGCGTCGCAGTTCGTGTTCTACCGCGCCGTCGGCTGTGAGGCATGCAACCACACCGGCTATCGCGGACGGATCGCCCTGTATGAAGTGATGCGCGTCAACGACAAGGTGCGTCGGCTGATTGCGCAGAAAGCGGGCGAAGACATGATCCGTGACGCCGCGGTGGCGGCGGGGATGATCTCGCTCGGCGAGGACGGGCTCGCCAAGGTGAAGGCGGGCGTGACGACCGCGGAGGAGCTCCTTCGCGTCGTCACCGAAGTGAGCGAGATGCGGACGCTCTGCGGCGGCTGCGGCGGCGCGGTGGCGATGGATTTCATGGCCTGTCCCCACTGCGGTCACCGTCTCAACGCGAGCTGCAACAAGTGCGGCCGCGCGCTGCAGGCGGGCTGGCAGTTCTGTCCGTTCTGCGCGTCCAGCGCCGCGTCCAAACCGGGCAAGAAGCAATTGAAGTCGAAGCGTCAGCTCGAGCTGCCCGCCTCGAACGTCGCCGAGTTCAAGAACCAGGGCCGTTGAAGAACTATTACGACCTGCTGTCGATCCAGGCGAGCGCTCCGGAAGAGGAAATCAAGAAGGCGTTCCGGCGCGAGATTGCCAAGTACCATCCGGACAAGGTGCAGCACCTCGGACAGGAGTTCCAGGACATGGCGTCGGCCATCGCCGCGGATCTCACCGAGGCCTACCGCGTCCTGATGGACGCGAACCTCCGTGCCCAGTACGACGAGGCGCTGCGCGCGGGCGGCGCGACCGACCAGAAGCCGCCGCTGCAGTGGGCGACGACACCGCCGCCGCGCCGCCGGGAGGCGGCCCAACCGCCGCCCCCCCCTCCTTCGTCTGAAGAACGGGCGCCTGAAGAACGCGCGGCGAGGCGCGCTCCGGCCTCGACGGCAGGGACCGAGCTCGTGAAGCGCGCCGCCATGCTCAAGCTGCGCGACGCGGTGGCCGCCGTGTTCGGGGGCGCCGAAACGCCGTCGGCGGGGGGGTTCGACGCGATGTTCGTCGCGAATCCGAAGAAGGGATTGTTTCGCCGGGGCGACGAGGCGGTTCGGCTGCTGGTGCGGTTCGTTCCCCAGGTCGATGCCGACGCCATCGCGGACGTCTGGCCGCGCGCGCTGAAGACGACGGGCGAAGGGATCGCGTGTGTGCTGCTGCTCGGATCGTCGCTGGCGCCCGCGAAGGAACTGGCGGCGAGCGTCAGCGAGCAGCGCCGCCGTTCGCGGAACCCCGGCCCTGTGCTCGTGCCGGTCGATGTGCGAGACTGGGAGGCGCTGTTTCCCCCAGACACCCCGTCGCCGGTCCGCGCCGTGATCCAGCGGCTGCGCGAGAGCAAATAGCCGCTGCGCGGCGGCGGCATCGAATCGGCCGCTGCGTGGAACACCACAGTGTCCGCAGTCGTAGAGACGGTGAACTATGGGACTGATCACGACCACCGACCTCTGGAAGACCTACGTGATGGGGTCCGAAGAGATCCACGCGCTGCGAGGCGTGTCGATCGACATCGAGCGCGGCGAGTACGTCGCGATCATGGGCCCGTCCGGATCCGGCAAATCCACGCTGATGAACCTGATCGGCTGCCTCGACACGCCGAGCAGGGGGAGCTACACGCTCAACGGCAAGGAAGTCGCGTCGATGAACGACGACGAGCTCGCACGGATCCGCAACGAAGAGATCGGGTTCGTGTTCCAGACCTTCAACCTGCTGCCCCGCGCGACGGCGCTGCACAACGTCGAACTGCCGCTCGTCTATGCCGGCGTGCCGGCGCGGGAACGGCAGGAGCGGGCGCGGCAGGCGCTCGAGAAGGTCGAATTGACGCAGCGTGCGAGCCATCGGCCCAACGAGCTGTCGGGCGGTCAGCGGCAGCGCGTCGCCATCGCCCGCGCCCTCGTGAACGACCCATCGATCCTGCTCGCCGACGAGCCGACCGGAAATCTCGATTCGAAGACCGGCGTCGAGATCATGGCGGTATTCGAGCGGCTGCATGGCGCCGGCAACACCATCGTCCTCGTCACCCACGAAGCGGATATTGCGGCGCACGCGCACCGCGTCATTCACATCCGCGACGGGCAAGTCGAAAAGGACGTGAAGGGCGCCGCCGCGGTGGCCACGGCCACGGCCTGACGGGTGAGATCTCCCGCGTCCGGCGCGGGGCCTGCGTGAGGGGCCACGACCGGGAGCGCGCCGCCTCAGTGTCGGCGTAACACGGCCGCGGGATCGAGCCGCAGGATTCGCCAGGTCGCGAGCGCACCCGCGCCCCCGGCCATCCCTCCACACAGCGCCAGCGCCTGCACGACGATCGAAGGCCTGGCCACGCTCAACGCCGCCACTTCGATGAACATCGCCTGCGTGAGTGCAATCGTCGTCACGGTGCCGCACGCGATGGCGGCGGCAATCAGCTTCGTCTCGCGCGCCAGCACCATCCCGAGCACGCGCCGCGCCGATGCGCCGACAGCGACGCGAACGCCGAGCTCCGTCGTGCGCTGCGCGACGGACTGACTGACGACGCCGAAGATGCCGCTCGCGGCAATCAGCAGGGCCGTCAGGGCGAACAGGCCGACCCCACGCCATGCGATCACTCCGGCCGCGCGTTCGCGCGGCCGAAGCAGGTCGCTGATCATCCAGGCCCGCGACGGTCTCGACTGGCCCGCGCTCCTCGCCGCCATCGCGAGCGTGTCTATCACCGTTCGTGCGTCATGCGCGCGTACGAGGAGGAACGCGCGTCCGGACCGTGGCGGCTCGTACGGCGTGTAGACCTCGGGCAGCACCAGTCCTGCGCGCGACAGCGACCCGTACTCCATCGCGTCCCGGGAGATTCCGATGACCGTCGCCGGGACCGACGTCCCGTCGACGATGCGTACCTGTAACCCGATGGCGTCCGCGTCGGGAGCGAGTGCGCGTGCGGCGCTCTCGCTGACGACGACCACGCGCGACGCACCGGTGTCGTCCACATCGAATGAACGTCCACGAACGATCGGAAGGCGCATCGTGTCGAACAGTGATGCGTCGGCGGCGACGCGTGACACCGCGACGCGGCGATCGCCGTCCGTTTCCAGGTACGCCGCATCGCTTCGAAGCGCCATGCTCCCGGGCAACGACGAGGTGACGGCGACTCGCGTGGCGCCTGCCACGGCCGCGACGCGGCTCCGGGCGGCGGCCGCCGCTGGCGCAGGCACGCTGATGCCGACCAGATCGTCGGCCGCGAACAGCGGGGACACCCGCCGCAGCTCGGTGAAGAAATTCACGGCCATCGCGGCGAACAGGATCAGGGCGACAGCGGATCCGGTCTCGAAGAAGACGATGAGGTCGCGCGCGCCGTAGCCGCCAACGTGAATGCGGTCGCCTGGCGGCACGCCAGCGAGCGCGCCCGCAACGCCTCGCCGCGAGAGGCGCAGCGCCGGCAGCGTGCCGAACAGCATGCACGCGAGCACCATCGATCCGGCCGCGACCGGAAGCGCATCGAAACCAGTGGCGATGCGCGTCGCCATCCCGGGGTCCGCGTCGGAGATCGCGCCTGCCGCCGTGCGGAGGAGGACGACGGCGAGTGCGCAGCCCGGCACGCCTCCGGCAAACGCGAGGATCGCGTGTTCGATCGTGAGTTGACGGATGATGCGGACGCGCGAGGCGCCGAGCGCACGCCGCACGCTCAACTCCGCGCCGCGATCGATCCCGCGTGCCGTCAGCATGCACGCGACGTTGATGCACCCCATCACGAGAACC
>JABFWM010000059.1 GCA_013362195.1 Acidobacteriota bacterium | reverse complement strand
TCGATGTAGCCGATGTAGAGCGCCGTGCCCGGGTTCACCAGATAGGTGACCAGGACATCGCCCGACCACTTCCGCTCGTCGTCTCCCTCGGCGAGCGCGCGATTGACCGCGACGCTCTTGTTGTCGACGACCGTGCGGACCGAGAGCGCGCGTGTCAGCTGGTAGGTGAACCTGGTGCGGAGGCGCCGCTCCGTGAAAATGGTGGCGGCGAGACCGTCCAAGCGGCTGACGAGATAGGTCTCATCGAGCCGGAGCCGCGGCGTCGGACGCACCGTGACGCCGGCACTCGCGTCGGTGGCATTTCCAAGAAAGGGGAGGATCCCCGGCGCCGGATCGTGGTTGACGGCCGTGCCGTACGCGTAGTTGCCCTTGAGCGCGAGCCATTTCTTCCACTTCGTGCCGACGGAGATTTCGGTGCTCTTCGGCTCGAAGTCGAACCCCTCGAATCGCTCGTACGTTTCCGCGTGAGCCACCTCGATGTGCGTCTGCCGCAGCAGTTCGACGAGAAACGCGCCTTCGACGACGCGGTCCTGCAGGCGGCCCGTCCTCTCCCAGTTGAACAGCGACTCGATCTCGGGCCCGAAGCTCACAATCGGACCGCGATGGGGCCGCCATTGATAGAGGAGCTTCTGTTCGGTCTGATGAAAGCCGACGCGGTGCACGAATCCGAGCGGCGCATCGAAGTCCGGAGTGAAGCCGAGATAGCGGCCCTTGTACTGGAACGCGCGCCCCTTGCGCTCGAGTTGCGCAAAGGCGCCCGTTCCCGTCTTGTGTGTGCCATCCAGCGCGAGCGTGTCGCTCCTCGCGAGTTGAGTGGAAACGATCCACGTGCGGCTCAATCTCCAGCGGTTGTCCACCGCAAACGATCGCGCGAAGCTGCCCGCGAACTCCCGATCCGTCGCGAGGACCCCGATGGTCGAGCCGCGGCCGACCTCGCGCTGCACGCGGAAGGCGCCAACCGCGGACTGATCGCCGCCAAACGGATCGCTCGTCGACTGGCCCGCGTGCTGACGGTCGTTGATGGCAATCGCCCCGAGCGCCCATCGGCCCAGCTTTCCGGTCAAACGCGCGCCCACGCCGGGATCGGCGATCCGGCGGGAGAAGAACAGGTTGATCGGCGTCTGAAAGAACGCGGCGTTTTCGATGAAGAACGGCCGCTTCTCGGGGAAGAACACCTCGAAGCGCTGGTTGATCGTGACCTGCGGATCGTCCGACTCCACCTGGCTGAAGTCCGGGTTGAGGGTCATGTCGAGCGCGAGCGCGTCGCGCACCACGACCTTCGCATCGAGTCCGACGCGCGCATCGCCCGCCGTTCCAAACGCCGCCGCGTCCCTGTCGAGCACGCGCGCCTGCGCCATCACGCCGTACGGCTGCACCTGAATGTTGCGGCCCGGCGAGATGTCGCGGATGCCGGTGACGCTGCCGAACTGGGGGACGAAGGCGTGGATCCGCCTGGTAATCTGCGGCCAGTACGCGGTCTCGTTCTTGCGCCGGATCTTGCGCTCGAGCGCGAGGCCCCACGTCTGCTCCGGCTGCGGCGTGAAGCGCAGGCTCCGAAACGGGATCGCCAGTCGGACAACGTACCCCTCCGGGGTCAGATGGCCCTCCGACTGCCAGACGGCGTCGAAGGTGTAGTCGCCGCTCTGTCCCTCGGTCTCGATGCCGTCGAGCTGCACACCGAGTGGATTG
Source organism: Acidobacteriota bacterium (assembly GCA_013362195.1). Lineage (GTDB taxonomy): Bacteria > Acidobacteriota > Vicinamibacteria > Vicinamibacterales > 2-12-FULL-66-21 > QHWT01. Next base: position 4,390 of record JABFWM010000059.1, on the reverse strand, counting down.
ACCATGAAGACGTAGGCCCGTTCACGATCGTGGAACGTGTCGAGGTAGACGGCGACCACGTCATCGCTGTCGATGTCCTCGCGCCTCGCGACGTTGGCGCGCACCGCCGAGCGATCGTCCTGGCACGCGAACACCACATAGAGATTCGCATCGTCGTACGAGAGGAAGGCCACCGTCGATTCGCTGACGGGCGTGCCGTCACCCGGCTGCTGCTGCACGAAGTCGGTCACGGCCGTGCCCAGATCGTGGCCACCGCCGTTCGGCGCGTGGACGAACCATTCGAGGCGTGGCGGTTCCGACGCGCGGCCGATGCGGATGCTGGGGGACGTCTCGGTCTGCGCCTCTGCGGACGACGAGCAGAACACCGCTCCAACCAGCGCCGCACACACCGCGGACCCGACCCTTGCACTCGCCGTCATGTCATCGCCCTTCTGCCGCGAACAGCGTGGCAGCGTGCTCGAACCCTGTTTACGATCGAGCGGTAATGCGTAACGTTTGAGTAACGCATCTAGCGACAGCCTGCGGCCTTCGTGCAAGCCGACGCCGTACGGAATGGCCTAGTAGCGAACGAGTTGTCGTGAGGCGGGCCAGGAAAGACTAAAAAGGACTACGCGGCGGGGATTTGCGGATATCCGCCCTGCGTTTGACGGATCAATCGCAGGTACTGTATATCAATCAGCGCATGGATACCTGGAAGGAATTCGAAGCCAACGAGCTGACTCACAGCGGCGCCCATCACCTGCTCGCCATTCATGAAGTCGGCGCCATGTATGGCGGCTGGGCGCGCGTCTCCGATATCGCACGGCTCCTCAATATCACGCGCGGGAGTGTGTCGATCAACCTGCGCACGCTGAAAAAGCGCGGGTGGGTCGAAACCGACGAGCACCGCCTCGTCAGGCTGTCACCGAAGGGACGCAAAGTCGTACACGCGGTGATGGCCAAGCGGGTGATCGTCAAGACCTTTCTGTGCGAGGTGTTGGGCGTCCCGGAGCCGCAGGCGGAGATCGACAGCTGCAAGATCGAGCATCTGATCAGCCATTCGACGGGCGAGCGGCTGGTGCAGTTTCTCCAGTTCCTGACATCGGGTGCGCCGGTCAGCCGGCAACTGCTCAAGCAGTTCCGCGCCTTTCATGCCGTCTGTCCCGAGAGCCGTACCTGTGAAGTCTGCAACGGCCAGTGCTTGATCGACGAGCTCAAGCATGCGATCTAGCGACGCACGGCAGCGACGATGAGCGCCGACGGCCTGGACATCGTGGACGATCTGAACCGGCTGATGGCCGAAGAAGCCGAAGCCTGCCTCCGCTACTTCCACATGCGGTTCCGGTTGCGCGAGGAAGAGTACGCCCTCGCCGCACGGTTCTTCGAGGACGCGGTCAACGAAACCCTGGAACACGCGGCCTCGATTGCGGAACAGATCCGCTCCCTCGGCCACGTTCCGACGCTGCGCATCAACCTGTCGCTTGGCGGCGGTCCGGTGCGGCTCGAGGCCGCGCTGGGCGAGGCGCTCGAGGTGGAGCAGCAGGCGCTCGATGCCTACAAGGACCTGCTGCCGCGCGTCGCAGGCGACCCGGTCCTGGAGCCCTTCATACGCAGGCAGGTGGAAGTCGAAACGGAGCACGTCGACGAAATACGCGATTTCGTCAAGACGAACGGTGTCGTGAAGTTGCTGCCCCGTGAGGCGTAGTCACGCCCGAGTGCGACGGTCCCGATCCGACCGGCGACACGGTCAGGTTCGCTCTGGCGCGAGGCTGATGTAGCGGTACTGATAGGCCGGCGGTCCCGTCGCTTCCTGCACGGCCTTGTCGATGATGGCCCGCAACGGCGTCAGGGTACACACCGGATCCGGATTCGTCGCGTTTCCCGTCAACGCAAACGCCTGGCAGCGGCACCCTCCGAAATCGATCGCCTTGCGCGGACACGCCCGACAGGGCTCCGGCATCCACGCGTCTCCGCGGAACGCCTGGAACGCGGCGGACTCCTCCCAGATCCAGCGGAGCGCATGATCCCGCACGCTGTCGAAGCGCAAGGTGGTGATATGGGTCGCGCCATGACAGGGAAGTGTCCGGCCGTCGGGCATCACCACCAGATAGTGTCTGCCCCATCCCCCATAACACGGCTTCGGATACGACTCGTAGTAGTCGGGCAGCACATAGACGATCTGCATGCGTCCGCGATGGCGGCGCATGGCTTCGTCGGCGGCATCCGAGGCGGCGGCCACCTGGGCCGGCGATGGCATCAGCGCGTTCCGGTTCGCCAGCGCCCACCCGTAGTACTGCGTGTTCGCCAGCTCGAGTCGATCGGCGCCGAGGCGTGCCGCCAGATCGATCATCTCGCCGACGCGATCGATGTTGCCGCGATGGAGGACGACATTGATCGAGAGCGCGAACCCGAGCTCGCGCACAATCGCCGCGGCCGACAGCTTTTGCCGGACGGCGCGCATGCCGGCGACGCTGTCCGCGGCCTTCTCGTCCGAGTCCTGGATCGAGATCTGGATGTGCTCGAGCCCGGCGTCACGCAGCTTCCGGGCTCGGCCTGGCGTCAGCCCCACGCCGGAGGACACCAGCGTCGTGTACAGCCCGACTCCGTGCGCGTGCGCGACGAGGTCTTCAACGTCCGGGCGCACGAGCGGCTCGCCGCCGGATAGACCGAGCTGCAACACGCCCAGCTCGCGGGCCTGGGTGAAGACCCGCATCCAGTCCCCGGTCTTCAACTCCTCGTCCGCGCGAACCATCTCGATCGGGTTCGAGCAGTACGGACAGTGAAGCGGACACCGATGCGTAATCTCGGCGAGCAGCGTCGTCGGATGATTACTCGACACGGACCAACTCTCTCTCGACGAGCTGCGACAGGTAGTCGATCACGTCAGCCGTGACGTCGCGTCGATAGCGCTCCTGCAGGATCGCCGCGACATCAGCGATCGAGCGGCGGCCATCACAGAGATCGAGGATCGCGCCGCCGGTGTCGTTGAGGAGGACGACGCCTTCCGGATAGAGCAGTACCCGCTGCTGACGCACCGGATCGAACTCGAGCCGCGCGAGTCGCCAGAGAGCCGGAACCGCCGCCGCCGTCAGCGTCACGTCAGGGCTCCCGGTACGCGTGGTGGATCGTGTCAATCATCACCCACAGCATCTCGAGCTTGAACGCCAATGCCTCGAAGGCCCGGCGCTGCAGTTCGACCGTGGTGCAGTGTGTCAACACCAGTCCGAGTCCCTGTTGACTATCCCGCGGCGCCTGAACCAGCCGACTGTTGAAGTAGTCCAGCGCCTCCGGACGGATCCACGGGTAATGCCGCGGGAAGGCCGCGATGCGCTGCCGCATCAGGTCTGGCGCGAACAGCTCGGTCAGTGACGAGGCGACTGCATCAATCCACGGCTTCGTCTTGCAGAACGTGACGTAGGCCTCCGCGGCAAAGCGTACGCCCGGCAGCACGTGACGCTCGTCTTCCATCTCGTCGCGTGGAACGCCAATCGCCTCACCCAACCGGATCCACATCTCGATGCCGCCGGTTCCTGGTTCGGTCCCGTCGTGATCGATGATCCGCTGCAGCCAGACGCGGCGGACATCGGCATCCGGACAGTTGGAGATGATGGCGGCGTCCTTTCGCGGGATCGCGCGCTGGTACGCGAGCCGGTTGGCGACCCAGCCCTCGAGCTGCCGCCGCGTGAGCCGGCCGTCGTGCATCAGCGAATGAAACGGATGAATCGCATAGTACGACCTGCTGAAGGTACGCAGGGCGGCGGCGAGGTCGTCCGGTGCAAGGGGCTGGGTAAGGGTCGGGAACCCCGGCGGCGGCGGCGCCGAGAGTGTGGAGGCATGCAACCTCGTCATAGGCCAGGCTCGCGTGACAGTGTGAAGCGCAGGCCGTCGACGCCCACGTTCATGCCCGTTTGAGTAACGATCGCGCGCTCGGGTGAATTTTCGAGCAGTATCGGGTTCGTATTGTTGATGTGTGTATAAATGCGATGCCGGCAGGGAAGCGGGGCCAGCTGTTCAAGGCTCCCGCCCCGGCCGGCAATCGGGAGATGGTCCAGGCTGCGGGCTGTCCGTTCGCCGATTCCCAGCGCAATAAGTTCATCGTCTGTCCAAAACGTGCCGTCGAAGAGCAGCGCATCAGCCGCAGCCAGCCGTTCGAGCAGCGCGGCGTCGAGATCGCCGCATCCAGGTACGAACGCGCACGCCTTGCCGGTGGCCTTCTCCCGGAGCATGAATCCCGCGGTATGTCCTGGTTCTTCTCGGGTTGCGAATCGTGGCGGGCCCGCCGGCACCGGAAACGCCTCCACCGTAAGACCGCTCGCGGAACCATCCCGATAGCGAAGGGGGACCGGCGTGTTCAGGGCGAGCGCGGTCACGGTGACTTCGCTGTAGGCCCGTGTCACCGGCAGCACGCGAG
>JABFWM010000527.1 GCA_013362195.1 Acidobacteriota bacterium | reverse complement strand
GCGAGTGCACGCCTTCCCGACCGGATGGACCGTGACCAGTGGCCCGCCCTCAGGGAACGCCTGCAGACGGTGTTCAAGACGAAGACCCGCGACGAGTGGTGCGCCATCATGGAGGGGAGCGATGTGTGCTTCGCTCCCGTCCTCACGCCCGGCGAGGCACCGCACCACCCGCACCTGCAACAACGCGGAACCTTCATCGACGTCGCGGGCGTCACCCAGCCGGCGCCGGCGCCGCGTTTCAGCCGGACACCCGCGGCGGTCCGCCGCCCGGCGGGCCAGCCCGGCCAGGACACCGAGAGCGCGCTGGCGGAGTGGGGGTTCTCCGCGGCGGAGATTACCGCGCTGCGCGAGAGCACCGTGGTTCTCTGACGACCTCACCAGGGTCGGAGCCGTCGTCACGGCTGTCCACGTAAGCGGCTGCACGTCCGACGCCTCGCAGCCTCTGGTTCATCCTCGCCGAGCAGGTCAGCCGAAATGAACGGCGATGAGGCGCGCTCCTTGCCCTCGAGCGCGGCAATGCCTCTCGAGGAGGGCGCGTCATGAAAAGCCTTGCCACGTTCGTCCCGGCGGCGACCTCTTTTGTGCTCCTTCTTGCCCTGCCCGCGGCGCTGCGCGCCGACCCGATCACCGTGCTCGCTCCGATCGTGAGCGGCTCGGTCAACGATCAGCCGGTTGACGGCATCGGCGACACCGTCCGTTCCGACACGCTGGTCTTGCGCGCCGACCGCCAGGGATTCGCCATGAACGTCTTCTCAGCCATATTGGAATACCGCCTCGACAGTCTGGCCGACGCCCGCCTGACGAGCGCGAGGATCACCGGAACGATCCTGGGCAACAACTTTCTCGACACCGGCCCGCGCGACATCGGGCTGTCGCTGTTTTCCGGCGACGGACGCCTGGGCGTCGACGATTTCACGATCCCTGCGCAGCGGATTGGAATGGTCGAATATCGGCCGACCGGGACCCATCAAAGCGTCGCGTTCTCGTTTCCGATCAGGCCAGCACTGCAGGGCCTCATCGACACCGGCGCCCGGTTCGCCGGCATCCGGTTCGATGCGCTCAACTTTCAGGCGTCATCGGTTGTCGTGGAGCCTTTCACGAACGCGCTGCCGGTCCTGACTGTGGATACGACGCCGACGCCCGAACCCGCGTCGCTGCTGTTGATGGGAACCGCGCTGGCGATCGTCGGCGTCCGGCGGCGATCCCGTACCTGATCTCCCGCCTCACACGCGCCGGCGCGTTGCCGCGCGCTTCGTGCGGAGGGGGCACGCGTCAGCGAAGATCACGGCTCCTTACACGCGAGCACGTAGAGGTGATCAGTGGCCGGGAGCGGCAGACGCCACCAGACGTGCCGCATCAGGAACCGATCGATCTTGCGCGCGGCGCGGCCCACGAATCCATGGGCAGGCATTCGCTCCCACTTGCAGCCGAGCGCGCGACCGAGAGCGTTTGGAATGTACATGGCGTCGGTCTGATCGTCATCGCCCTGCGGACTGACGAAATCCAGATTGTGCGTGACGCTCGTCGCGATGCTTTGCAGCGCGACGAATGCGCGATCCGTTTCGAGGCGCTGGATGGTGAACCCGAACCGCGCGAGCAGCTGCCTGAGCGAGCGCTCTGTGAAGAGGCTGACGTGGCTCAATGCCGTGTAGTGCTTGCAGAGTGCCGGGAAGAACCTGGCCATCAGGTTGTCGACGGCCGGCGTCGTGATGAGCAGGTGTCCTCCCGGTTTGACGAGCGTGACCACCTGCGCCAGGACTGCAGCCGGATTCGGCAGGTGCTCGATCACTTCGAGGAGCACGACGTAATCGTACGCGCCGCGACGCAGTTCGGCCGGCGAGGACACGACGGGCAATTGGTAATGCCGTCGAGCGAACGCGACGCTGGAACAGCTCAGTTCGAGACCCTCAACGTCCGCGAAGCCGAATTCGTCTCGCAGCAGCGCGAGCAACGCACCGGGGCCGCAGCCGAAGTCGAGGATGGCGAGCGAGGGATCGCGGCGAATCCACGACGCGAGCTGGCGCAGGTCCCTGTACATGCTGATGCTGAAGTAGCGCTCGCGAGCGATGCGCGCCGCTTCGAATCGGCGATAGTTCGTGTAGAAGTCACTGTTGTACAGCGCGTCGAGAACGTCAGCGGGAGGAACCGGATTCACGAACGTGAATCCGCACGACGCGCACCGCTTGTGCGGAAGCGCCCGAATGGTGGCGAATGCCCGCGGAGCCGGCGTTTCGCAGATCGGGCACGCGTCGAGTGTTCTCCAGGAGTGTATTGCCGCAGCCAGACTGGTGTTCAGTGTTCCGAGGGGCGCCGTCCGAACGTAATCATGTGAGGGCGTTGCGAGGAGTGTGACTTCCACCGGCCTCGATGTGCAGCAAAGACGCAGCCACTAACGGCCCCGAGGGGCCTACGATCGATCATGCGTTCAATGCCGGAAGTCTACTGAGACTGCGACAAAAGGCGCTCGCCGCAAGTCTTCGATCGCACTGACGAGGGTCCACCGGCTCAATCGCATTGCCGTGGGGCGAGTCGCGCGGCACAACCGCGCCGCCTGTTTTCTGCGGAGCGCGATCGTCGGGCGACGCCGCGTTCACGGTCGAATCGACATCTCCGATCGTTTTCGCGCGCGCGGCGGCGCAGCGGTCTCGACGAGGATCGGATGCGCTCAGTGCGACCTACGAATTGGCGCTCGGGGTTCAACGTGTGTGGCGGTGATCGAACGTGGCACGCCGTGGCTCTCCACCGACAAGGAGAATACCGACCAGCTTCGGATCGGTGCGCATCGTTCGCCTCCAAGAGTGGTGAACGGAGCCGGCGTGCCGTGCTCCGTCATTATGGCTGTGATGGCGGCTTGAGGTATCCAATTCACTCGAACGGGCGCGAGTGTGTTGCCCGGCACAATCGCGGGCCGCGTCCACCCCGGATTTCAACGACGAGGTTCTGATACCATCTCCGCCCATCGGGGCAGCGAGGGAGCGACATGGTGCAATTCACTCGACGCGAATTCCTCAAGAGCGGACTCGCCGCGGGAACGCTTGCGGCGTCCGGAGCCTTTCCCCTCAGCGTGCCGCGTGGGAGCGCCACCGACATGGTCACGCTGGGGCGGTCCGGCGTGAAAGTCACCCGCCTTGCGTTCGGCACCGGCACCTTCAGCGGCCAGGTACAACGCGCGCTCGGACAGGACGGTTTCACGCGGCTGGTACGTCACGCGTACGATCGCGGCATCCGATTCTTCGAGACGGCCGAATCGTACGGCGAGATGCACAGGATGCTTGGCGTCGCCTTGAAGGGCATTCCGCGAGACAGCTACCAGCTGATGTCGAAGGTGACCACCCGCGACGGTATCGATCCGCAGCAGAAGTTCGACGAACTCCGCCGCCTCGCGAACACGGAATATTTCGACATCATGCTGCTGCACTGGCAGCACACCGCGACGTGGCCGGCCGACACGGCGCGCTGGCAGGATGCGATTCTCGAGGTCCAGTCACGGAAGGTCGTGCTCAGCCACGGTGCGTCGGTTCACGGACTGCCGGCTCTGCGCCGGGTTCCCGGAAACAGGTGGCTCGAGGTGGCGATGATTCGCGTGAACCACACCGGCAAGAGCATGGACGCCGAGGACTACGCGACGCAGGGCCCGGGCAACGTCCCGGAAGTGATCACCCGCGTGAAGAAGGTCCGCGAGGAAGGCATGGGCGTTATCTCGATGAAGCTTGCGGGTGAAGGCGCCTTCGATCGTGAGGATCGTCGCAAGGCGATGAGATTTGCGTTTCGCAACGCGGGTGTCGATTGCGTGACGGTGGGCTACAAGAGCCCTGCCGAAGTCGACGAAGCAATCGAGAACCTGAATCTCGCGCTCGCCTAGGCCGTCTCCACTGTTCAGCGGGGATGCGAAAGACTTGCCGGGGCCAATTCGACGGCTGAAGCGTGCCAATCCGCGGCATCGACGGCGGCGAACGAGAGGGCCAGGCTGTCGCAGGAGCGCGCGTCATTTCTGCCGACGGAAGGTCTCGGCGCTGCCCGGCGCCGTGAAGTCGACCGTCCGATCGCCCACATGCCCCGACACCCGATACGTGCCACGGAGCTGAAGAAAGTTCATCCCGCCACCGAACGATCCGACAGCCGTGCGGGTGGTCGCTATCTGGTCCACGTCGATCTGGAGCGTCACCACCAGCGATTCGCCGCGGCCGCTCACGACGAGGCGGCGCGGCGCTTGACCCACTCCTGAATCCGCCTCTTGAATGGACACGTTCGTCGCGTAGCCCACCGGGCCCTCCGATCCGAGTGCGACGAGAAAGCCCGGGAGGCGACCCGCATCCGCCGCATCTGCCGGTGGATAGACGCGGCCGTACACGAATGCGAGGCCGCCGCCCTGGACCTGGCCCCACTGCCAGCGAACGCCTTCCCAGAATCCCCAATTGTGATCGTGATAGCCGGTGCCGCCAGAGAGATCGAGCGTCTCACCGCCAATCGTGATCGCGCCCGCGAGCGCGCCGGCCATCACCGGCACAACATAGCCCGAGACCCAACCGCCGGCGCCGTGCATCGTGAAGGGCGGGAGCGAGCGTCCTCGCTCTGCCCGCACGACGAGATCGCCAGCCGCACGTGGACCACCAGATTCCGCGCCGAGATCGATGTGAATGTGATACTCGGACCCGATCAGACGGACGCGGTTCGGCCCGGCTGTCACGTCAGGAGCCAACGCCAACTGTTCGTCAGTCACGAGGCTTGACGATGAGTACGCGCTCAGAGCGCCCTTTCGTTCGAGCTGCAGGCGGACGCCGAGCATCCGCTTGAAAGGAGCGACTCGCGGTCCGGCGAAGAACGTGAGATAGAACCGCGTGCTCCCGGCCCGACCGTTGAAGTACAGCCATTCGCTCCACGAGCCGGCGCGCGCGGGAACGTCGGGAATCGAATGGAATCGATCCATCGCGCGAAGCACCTGCTCGCGCGTCGGCGACGCCCATTCGCGGTCGGCTGGTGTGTCGATCCACGTGGCGGCGCCGCTCGTTTCCGGATCGCCCAGGGCTCGCTCGAGACTCGGGATGCCGCCGCGTGCAGCCATCGGCGTCGAGCCTTGATCGACGATCAGATAGAGACTCGAGCGCCTGCATGGTGAGGCGACCTTGACGCGATCACCGGGCGAGCCGCCGCTCAACACCTCGGCGAGCACGAATCTGGCGCTGCCGACGCGTCCAGTCTCGCTGCCAACGATCACGTCTCCACCGCCTACGAGCGCGGGGGCTCGCGCCTGATCGAGAATCACGTCCCCAATGCCCAGCAAGGCCACCATCACCGACACGCCAAGGCCGAATCCCCCGGCGAGCACGGCGGAGCGAAGCGGCCTCGAGAGCAGGGAGCGACGCGCGAGGGTGAGAATCACTCGCCGGCCTCCACGATTCGGCCATCCCGCATGCGCAAGAGCCTGTGCGCGCGACCGGCCACAGCCGGGTCGTGGGTAACGACGACGACCGCCATCCCGTCTGCATGCAGACGATCGATCAACGAGACAATCTGCTCGCCCGTCGCCTGATCGAGCTCCCCGGTCGGCTCATCGGCAAGCAACAGGCGAGGACGGTTCGCAAGGGCACGTGCAATCGCGACCCGCTGCATCTCGCCGCCGGACAGCTCCGAGGGACGGTGGCTCGCGCGCGCCGAGAGGCCCACGTACTCCAGCAGCTCGCGAGTGCGCTCGCGCCGCTCCGCGCGGCCGACGCCAGCTTCGGCTTGCGGAAGCTCGACGTTCTCCCACGCCGTCAGCATCGGCAGCAGGAAGAAGCGTTGAAAGATGAACCCGATTTCGCGCAGCCGCAGCCTGCTGCGATCGGCGTCCGACAACGTCCGAACGTTACGATCCTGGAACAACACATCGCCGCTGGTGGGTACGTCGACAACGCCGAGGACGTGCAGAAGCGTGGACTTGCCGCATCCCGACGGACCGACGACCCCGATGTACTCGCCGGAGCCGATGCGCAGGGTCACGTCGCGCAGCGCGGCGACCGAACCGGCGGCCATCGGAAAGATCCTCGACACCTTCCGCGTTTCTACGACCGTCGAGCTCACGAGACGACCTCGCGCCGAAGC
>JABFWM010000159.1 GCA_013362195.1 Acidobacteriota bacterium | reverse complement strand
GAGGACGCCGGACCGGGCGACCTGACGTTCTTCGCCAACCCCCGATACGCGGCGCACCTCCACTCGACGCGCGCGTCGGCGGTGATCCTGTCCTATGACGCCGATACCGCGCCGTGCGCGATGCTGCGCTGCGGCAACCCGTATCTGACGTTCGCGCGCGCGGTCGAGATCTTCGCGCCGCCCGGTCCGGCCGCGCCGGGCGTTCACCGTCTTGCCGACGTCGCCGCCTCGGCGACCATCGCGCCCGACGCCTCCATCGCCGCATTCGTCAGCGTCGGCGACGGCGCGCACGTCGGCGCGCGCACGATCGTCAAGCCGCACGTGACGATTGGGCCGGACGCGCGCGTCGGCGACGACTGCGTCATTCATGCGCACGTCTCGATTCGCGAACGGGTATCGCTCGGCAACCGCGTCGTCGTGCAGGACGGCGCCGTCATCGGCAGCGATGGCTTCGGGTTCGCGCATCGCGCCGACGGCACGCACCAGAAGATTCCGCAGGTCGGCGGGGTCGTCGTCGAAGACGATGTGGAGATTGGCGCGAATACGGCGATCGATCGGCCGGCGGTCGGCGAGACGCGAATTGCCGCCGGCACGAAGATCGACAACCTGGTGCAGGTCGCGCATGGCGTGAAGATCGGGCGCGATGCGCTGCTCGCGGCGCAGGTGGGGATTGCCGGCAGCACCACCATCGAGGATCGCGTCACGCTGGCCGGACAGGTCGGGGTCGCCGGGCACCTCACCGTCGGCAGAGGCGTGGTGGCGACCGCCCAGACGGGCATCCCGAATTCGGTGGATCCCGGCGCGTTCGTGTCCGGCTATCCGGCGATCCCGAATCGCGACTGGCTCAAGGCGTCCGCGGTGTTCCGGCGGCTGCCGGAACTGAGGAAGATCGTTGCCGAACTCGGGCAGCGGTTGGACGACCTGGAAAGAGCGGTTCGAGCGAAGCGGGATTCCTCGTGACGCGTCGACGTCTGACCCGCGCCATGCCGATCGTTCTGCGCGCGTGCGGCTCCGACACACGTTCGGCGGTCACGCCGGGGTTCTGATCCAGCCCGTCTGCGCTCTCATGCCATAATCGATCTCTCATGCCCCTTCAGGTGCGCTTGCGTCGCTTCGGCGCTGCCGTGGCCTGCGCGGCGGTCGCCGCGGCCGTGCCACACGTCCATGCCGCGGTCCGTCCTCCGAAGCTCGATTACACGATGACCACGCTGCCGAACGGCATGAACGTGGTGTTGCTGGAGGATCATTCGACACCCATCGTGCACCTGCAGATCTGGTATCACGTGGGATCGAAGAATGAGAAACCGGGGCGCACCGGGTTCGCGCATCTCTTCGAGCACATGATGTTCAAGGGCTCGAAGAACGTCGAGCCCGAAGGGCACCCGTCGTATATTTCGAGCGTCGGCGGGCAGAGCAACGCCTACACCACCGAAGACGCGACGGTGTTCTGGGAAACGGTTCCGTCGCAGTACCTGCCGCTCGTGCTGTGGCTCGAAGCGGACCGGATGGCGTCGCTGCGCATCGAAGAGAAGACGTTCAAGACCGAGCGCGAGGTGGTGAAGGAAGAGCGGCGGATGCGCGTGGAGAACCAGCCGTACGGACGGCTGCAGGAGATCATCGCCGACAAGGCGTTCACCGTCCATCCCTACAAGCATCCGGTGATCGGCAGCATGAAGGATCTGGAGGCCGCGTCGATTGAGGACGTGCGCAGCTTCTTCCAGACCTATTACGTGCCGAACAACGCCACCGCGGTGCTCGTCGGCGACTTCGACGCCAGGGAAGCGCTCGCGCTCGTCTCGCAGTATCTCGGCCGGGTGCCGAAGTCCGACAAGCCGGTGCCGCGGGACATCCCGAAGGAGCCGGCGCAGACGAAAGAGCGTCGCCTGACGCTCGAAGAGAGCTGGCCGCTGCCGGCCGTCGTCGTCGCGCACCACATCACCTACGACGGCAACCCGGATTCGTACCCGCTGCACATCGCGTCGAAGATCCTGTCCGACGGGCAGAGCTCGCGGATTTATCGGACGCTCGTCTACGAAAAGGGGATTGCGCTCGCCGCGTTCGGCGGCGGCAACATCATCGAGGATCCGAACCTGTTCTTCGCCGTTGCGATCGTCCAGCCGGGGCACACGCCGGAAGAAGCCGCGACGGCGCTGATCGCCGAACTGGATCGACTGCGGAACGAGCCGGTGACACCCGCCGAGCTGCAGCAGGCCAAGAACCAGTTCGCGCGCGACTACATCCTGGGACGCGAGACGAACCAGAGCAAAGCGGATCAGCTCGGCCACGCGGTCGTGATCCACAACGACACCAAGACTGCGGACGGCGAGTTCGAGATCTTCCAGGACATCACGCAGGCCGACGTGCAGCGCGTCGCGAAGACGTACTTCACGGCGGAGAACCGCCTCGTGCTCACGATCTTTCCAAAAGGCAGCGGGCCAGCGTCCGGGGGTGGGCGATGAGGCGCATCGGTCGCGCGCTCGCGGTCGTCGTGAGCATGCTGACGATCGCGGCGACGTCAGTGTTTGCGCAGGCGCGCAACTGGCCCTCGGAGCGGCCGCCGCGCCCGCTCGCGGCGCACGACGTCAAGTTTCCGTCGTACGCCGTCAAGACGCTGGGCAACGGGCTGCAGGTGATCGCGGTCTCGCACCACGAGCAGCCGGTCGTCAGCCTGCGGCTCATCGTGCGCGCCGGCGCGGCGCAGGATCCCGAGAACCGCCCCGGCGTCGCGTCGCTGGCGGCGACGCTGCTCGATCAGGGCACGACCACGAAGTCGGCCGAGCAGATCGCCGACGCGATCGACTCGATTGGCGGCGCGCTCGGGACGGGAGCGGGCTCCGACCTCACCTTTATCAATGCGGTCGTGATGAAGGACAGCCTGGGGTTCGGGCTGGACCTGGTCTCCGACGTTGCGCAGCACCCGGCGTTTGCGCAGGAAGAGATCGAGCGGCAGAAGCAGCAGATGCTGTCGGGCCTGCGCGTCAGCTATGACGACCCGGAGTACCTCGCCAACATGGTGTTCGATCGGCTCGTCTACGGCTTTCATCCCTACGGCAAGCCGCAGACGGGGACGCCGGGCACGTTGAGCGCGGTGGGGCGCGACGATCTCCTCGCGTTCCACAGGAAATGGTTCGGCGCCAACAACGCCATCCTCGCCATCGTGGGCGACGTCGCGCCGGAGGACGCGTTCGCCGGCGCGGAGCGGGCGTTCGGATCGTGGGGACGCGCCGAGGCGGAGGCGCCGAAGCCGAGCGAGCCGCCGCCGCCCACCCGGCGCCTCGTGGTCATCGACAAGCCCGGCGCCGTCCAGACCGAGATCCGCGTCGGCCACATCGGCATTCCGCGCAAGAGCGCCGATTACATGGCGCTCGATCTCGCGGTGAAGATCCTGGGCGGCGAGGGCGCCAACCGCCTGCACCGCGTGCTCCGCACCGAGCGCGGACTCACCTACGGCGCGTCGGCCGACATGAACGGCCTGAAGCAGGCCGGCGACATCGTCGCGGAGACGAACACACGGTCGGAGACGACCGGCGAAACGCTGCGCCTGATTGTCGACGAGTATTGGAAGCTGATTCGCGACCGCGTGAGCGAGCGGGAGCTGTCGGGCGCGCAGGATTACCTGACCGGCGCCTTTCCGCTGACGATTGAAACGCCCAGCCAGATCGCGCTCCAGATCCTCAACGCGGTGTTCTACGGCCTCGATCTGAACGAGCTGCAGACCTACCGCGAGCGCGTGAACGCGGTCAGTGTCGAGGACATTCAGCGCGTGGCGCGGAACTACATGCATCCGGACCGCCTGACGATCGTGCTCGTCGGCGACGCCTCGTCCTTCGTGAATCAACTGGCCGGGGCCGGGTTCGATCGGTTCGAGCGGATTCCCGCGGCGGAGCTCGACCTGTTCGCCGCCGACTTGCGCAGAAAGCCGGCGGCGCCGGCGATGGGTGGCGCCGTGAAGCCGATGGCGTATCGCACGACGGAAAACGGTGGCGGCGCCTCGCACGAGACAACCGGACTCGGAGCGGCCGCCTCGTCGCGCGCGGACTCCGCGCGTGCGCTGTTGAACAAGGTGATTGACGCCAGGGGCGGGCTCGATCGCCTGAAGTCGATCCGCACGGTGCGGGCCGAGGCCGTGGCGACGGTGGAGGTCGCCGGCGAAGGCCGCACCATTCCGACGACGACGTCGATCGAGTATCCGAATCGCTATCGCGTCGACGCCGAGACCGCCGCTGGTCCGCTCGTGCAGGTGTACGCCGACGGCCATTACTGGGTGCGCGATGCGCGCGGTGTCACGGAAGCGCCGCCGCAGGTGCGCGAAGAAATCAAGGGCAGCATTCAGCGCGACATCGTGCCGCTGCTGCTGCGCGCCGCCGCCGGCGCCGTTCGCGTCGCCGAAGCGGGCACCGCGAAGAGCAGCGAGGCCGCGCTGTCGTTCCGCGCCGACGACATGGCGCCCGTTACCCTCGTCGTCAATCGGTCGAGCGGGCTCGTCGTCCGTCAGCAGTACATGCCGGCGGGCGCCGAAGGACTGGCCACCGACGAGTACTCCGACTATCGCGTCGTGGACGGGCTGCAGGTGCCCTTCAAAGCCGTCGTGCGGCGGCCCGGCGCGCCCGTGCTCGAGCGGGTGATCAAGACCATCGAGTACAACGTCACCTTGCCGGCCGGCCTCTTTACCCGCCCGAGCTGATTGCCGCATTGTCCTCGCGCCTGCGCGTGATGATCTCGTGCGGCGAGCCGTCCGGCGATCTCTATGCCGGCGCGCTCGCGACCGAGATCCAGCGGATCGAGCCTTCCGCGATCGTGACGGGGTTCGGCGGCGATCGCCTGCAGCGCGCCGGCGGCACGCTGGTGCATCACTTCAGCGGACTGTCCGTCACCGGATTGACCGAAGCGGTGCGCGTCGTTCCGCGCGCCTGGGGAATCTACCGCGACCTCGTCGACGCGGCGCGGACGGAACGGCCCGACGTCTTCGTCGCGATCGACTTTCCCGACTTCAACTTCGTGCTGGCGCGCGCGATCCACAAGCTCGGGATCCCGGTCGTCTATTACATCAGTCCGCAGCTCTGGGCGTGGCGGCGCGGCCGGCTCTCGACAATGAAGCGGATGGTCGATCGCGTGCTCGTGATCTTTCCCTTCGAGGCGCCGTTCTACGAACGCGCCGGTGTGCCGGTGAGCTTCGTCGGCCATCCGCTGCTCGAGCTGACCGCACCCGCGCAGCCGCGTGAGACGTTCATGCGCACGCACGGTCTGGACCCGGCGCGGCCGCTCGTCGCGCTGCTGCCGGGCAGCCGCCGCAACGAGCTGCGCGCGATCCTGCCGGATCTCGTCGCCGCCGCCGGGCGCATCGCCGACCGGCTGCCGGCGGCGCAGTTCGCGATTGCGCGCGCGCCGCACCTTGCCGACGACAGCTTCGCGCCGCTCGCCGCCTGGCCCTCGGGCGCGACCCGGCCGGCCATGATCGACCAGGCGACCGACGATGTGCTGGCGAGCGCCGACGTGGCCATCGTCGCGTCGGGCACCGCCACGGTGCAGGCGGCGATTCACGGGTGCCCGATGGTCGTCGTGTATCGGCTGGCGCCGCTGACCTACCGCCTGGGGAAGCCGTTCGTGCACGTCGACACGTACGCGATGGCCAATCTCGTCGCCGGGCGTCGGATCGTTCCCGAATTGATCCAGGAGGCGTTCACACCCGAGGCGGTTGCTGCCGAGGCGCTTCGCGTGCTGACGGATCCCGGCCACGCCGCGCGCGTCCGCACCGACCTCGCCGAGGTCCGCGCGCGCCTCGGCGCGCCCGGAGCGAGCCGCCGTGCGGCAGAAGAAGTGCTCGCCGTCACGCGCGCGTCGAAGACGCGCCGGGTCTGAAGACGCGCCGGGTCTGAAGACCCGGCCTACACGTCGTTGTACTGGGTACGAGTCGCAACCTCTCACATCTAGGAGGCTCTGAACATCCGGCCTGCACGTTTTGTCGTGCGTGCGGATCGCGACCTCTCACATGTAGGCCGGGTCTTCAGACCCGGCAGCGCTCAGATGTAGGCCGGGTCTTCACCCCCGGCAGCTCTCACCTGCATCCGTGGTGGATCGTCCATC
>JABFWM010000205.1 GCA_013362195.1 Acidobacteriota bacterium | reverse complement strand
GTCTTGCCGGAACCCTGGAGTCCCAGCAGCATGATGACGCGGGGCCGCTCGGCCGACGCCGGCAGGCCGCCCTGCGTCTCGCCAAAGAGCGCCAGCATCTCGTCGCGGACGATGCGGACGACCTGCTGGTCGGGCGTGAGGCTCTTGAGCACCGCCTGGTCGACGGCCCGATCGCGCACGCGATCGATGAATGCCTTGACGACCTTGAAGTTGACGTCGGCCTCGAGCAGCGCCATTCGGATTTCGCGCAGGGCGAGCTCGACCGTCTCTTCCGTGAGCCGGGTCTCTCCGCGGATTTGGCGGAAAACGTCCTGCAGACGGGTGGAGAGTGAGTCAAACATGACCGGACGGCGCGCCTAACGTGCTCAGGCGCAAACGTTTATCGTAGAGGATCGACCCTGAACTGTCAACGTTGACGGGTGGGGCCGGTCTGAAGGCCAGGGGTCTTCAGTACGTAGGCCGGGTCTTCAGATCCGGCATGCTTACACCCCGCGGAGCTTGTGGCCGAGCTTTTCTTTTTTCGTCCGCAGATACCGCTCCGTGTGGATGGACGCGGGGATCTCGAGCGGAATCC
This sequence comes from Acidobacteriota bacterium, assembly GCA_013362195.1. Taxonomy (GTDB): domain Bacteria; phylum Acidobacteriota; class Vicinamibacteria; order Vicinamibacterales; family 2-12-FULL-66-21; genus QHWT01. The sequence continues at coordinate 5,533 of JABFWM010000205.1, read as the reverse complement.
ACTCCGCAACGGACAAGCCGTACCCTTCGAGTCCGACGAGCTTCCGCGGATTGTTCGACAGCAGCCGCATCGACCGCACGCCGAGGTCCTTGAGGATCTGCACGCCGATGCCGTAGTCGCGCTGATCGGCCTTGAACCCGAGCCGCTCGTTGGCTTCGACGGTGTCGTATCCCTGATCCTGCAGCTCGTAAGCGCGGATCTTGTTCGCCAGCCCGATGCCGCGGCCTTCCTGGTTGAGATACAGCAGCACGCCGCGGCCTTCGCGTGCGATCTCGCCCATCGCGGCGTCGAGCTGCGGACCGCAGTCGCACCGCGCAGAATGGAAGACGTCGCCCGTGAGGCACTTCGAGTGGACGCGCACCATGATGTGCTCGCCGTCGCCGATCTCGCCGCGCACCAGGGCGACGTGCGTTTCGCCATCGAGCCGGCTCTCGTACGCGATGACGCGGAACTCGCCGTGTCCGGTCGGCAGCGCCGCCGAGGCGACGCGCTGCACGAGCGCCTCGGTGCGCATCCGGTAGTTGATCAGATCGGCGATCGTGATCATCAGCAGCTTGTGCCGTTTGGCGAACCGGGTCAGCTCCGGCACGCGGGCCATCGTGCCGTCGTCGTTCATGATTTCGCAGATGACGCCGGCGGGATAGAGCCCGCCGATGCGCGCGAGATCGACGGCCGCCTCGGTCTGGCCCGCGCGGACCAGGACGCCGCCGTCCCGCGCGCGCAGCGGCGAGATGTGGCCGGGGCGCGCGAGATCGGACGGCTTCGTCTTCGGATCGATCGCCGCGAGCACGGTCGCGGCGCGATCCGCCGCGGAAATGCCGGTCGTGACGTGCGCCTTCGCGTCAATCGGCACGCAGAACGCCGTCCCGAAGGGCGTCGTGTTCGCGTTGACCGCGAGCGGGACCTCGAGTTCGTCCAGGCGCTGCCCGGTCATCGACAGGCAGATCTGCCCGCGCCCGTGCTTCGCCATGAAATTGATCGCCTCGGGCGTGACCCGCTCCGCCGCAATCGTCAAATCGCCTTCGTTCTCGCGATCCTCGTCGTCGACCACGATGATCATGCGCCCGTCGCGAAAGGCGTCGACGGCCGCGTCGATCGACGCGAACGGCGAACGATTCGCCCGTCCTCTGCCTCTGGGTTTCGTCATCACGAGATCTTTCCGATGCGCCCCTGGCCCGCCGCTTCGATCGCACGGACGACGTACTTGCCAAGGATGTCGCATTCGAGGTTGACCAGATCGTTCACTTTCACGGTGCGCAGGTTCGTGTGCTCCCAGGTGTAGGGGATAATCTGCACGTCGAACCGCCGGTCGTCAACGCCGGCAACGGTCAGGCTGATGCCGTCGACCGCGATCGATCCCTTGCGCACGATGTAAGGCGCGAGCGCCGATGGAAATCGTATCGTGACCCACCAGGAGTCGCCGTCCTTGCGGATCTCGTCGACCGTGCCGGTCGCATCGACGTGCCCCTGGACGAAGTGCCCGCCGACGCGCGCGTCGGCGCGCAGCGGGCGCTCGAGATTGAGCAGCGATCCGCGCTTGAGCGCGCCGAGCGCGCTCACCCGCACCGTCTCGGGCGAGACGTCCGCGTGCACACCGTCGCCGTCGTTCGCCACGACGGTCAGACAGACCCCGTTCATCGCGAGGCTGTCGCCCGGCGAGAGGTCCGGCGCGAGCGCCGTCGCCACGCGCAGGCGAAAACCCGACGCCGTCGGCTTGACCTCCGCGACCTCGCCCACCGCCTCAATCAGCCCCGTGAACATGTCCCTCCACCAGTACGTCGTCGCCAAACCACGTCGCGCGGCGATCGCGCAGGGCCGCCAGCGAAAAGCCGCCCCCCGGCAGCCACTGCTGTCCTGAGGGTCGCAGCGCACGCGGCGTGATATAGGCATGCACGACGTCGACGACCCCGGCGGCCAGCGCGGCACGATGCAGCGCCACGCCGCCTTCGAGCACCACGGAGGTTACACCGAGATCTTTCACGCGGCCGAATGCGAGCGCGAGATCGTCGGTGGCCAACGCCATGATCCGTGCGCCCGACGCCGACAATGCCGCTGCCCGGTCCGGCGCATCCGCGCGGGCGCGATCGGTGGTGACGACGATTACGGGCCCCGCGTCGAGCGTCGAGAAGAGACGCGCCGACGCCGGCGTCCGCAGGCTCCGGTCGAAGACGATGCGGGTCAGCGGCCGCGCGCGGGAGGCGCCACGGGCGGTCAGCGACGGATCGTCGGCCACCACCGTCCCCGCGCCAATCGCAATCGCGTCCACTTCCGCGCGCTGGCGGTGGATGACGCGGTTCGCCGCCGGTCCGGTCAAGGCCGTGCGGACGCCAGGCGCTGCCGACACGCACCCGTCCACGCTCAGCGCCACCTTGAGGATCACGAGCGGACGGCCGCGTCGCATGACGGTGAGAAAGGCTTCGTTCTGCCGCGCCGCTGGCTCGCGGCAGACGCCGACCACCGTTTCGATCCCGCGTTCGCGCAGGTAGGCGAAGCCGCCGCCGTTGACGAGTGGGTTCGGATCCTCGAGCGCGACGACGACACGACGGATGCCCGCGCCTGCGACCAGCGGCGCGCACGGACCGGTGCGTCCGACGTGGCAGCACGGTTCGAGGGTGCAATAGAGCGTCGCTCCGCGCGCGCGCGGCCCGGCGTCGGCAAGGGCGTGCACCTCCGCGTGCGGTCCGCCCGCCGCGTCATGACGGCCGCGTCCGACGATCACGCCGTCGTCGTCCACGACGAGCGCCCCGACCATCGGATTCGGGCTGGTGCGGCCGCGTCCGCGTTCGGCAAGCGCGATCGCCTTGCGCATGAAGCGGCGGTCGGCCTCGGTTACCACTTCTCTTCGAAGAGCGCGTCGACGTATTCCTCGGGCGAGAACGGCACGAGGTCGTCGATCGCTTCGCCGACGCCGACATAGCGAATCGGCAGCTTCAAGTCGTGGGCGATCGCCACCGCGATCCCGCCCTTCGCGGTGCCATCGAGCTTGGTCAGGACGATGCCGTTGACGCCGGCGACCTCCATGAACTCGCGCGCCTGGTTGAGGCCGTTCTGCCCCACCGTCGCGTCGAGAACGAGCAGCTCTTCGTGAGGCGCCCCATCGACTTCGCGCGACGCGATGCGGCGGATCTTGTCGAGCTCCGCCATCAGATTGACGCGCGTATGGAGACGGCCGGCGGTGTCGACGAGCACCACGTCGCGGCCGCGTGCCTTGCCGGCGGCGATCGCGTCGAACACGACCGCCGCCGGATCGGCGCCGGCCTGCGCGCGGATGAAATCGACGCCGGCGCGCGTGGCCCACACCTGCAGCTGCTCCACGGCCGCGGCGCGAAACGTGTCGGCGGCGCAAATCAGCGGCACCTGCCCGGAATCCTTGATGAAGCGGGCGAGCTTGCCGACGGTGGTCGTTTTCCCCGTGCCGTTCACGCCGACGATCAACACGACGTGCGGCCGCCGGCCGTTCGACGCCGGCCGCTCCGCGCCGCGAAGGATCGAGAGGATCTCCGCCTTGACGAGATCGCGCAGCGACTCGCCGCGCGCGCGGCGCTGACGGATCGCGCTGACGATTTGATCGGTCGCCGCCACGCCGACGTCGGCGGACACCAGCGCCTCCTCGAGAGCGTCGAGCGTCTCTAGATTGACGGGATGGCCGCGCTCCGCCGGCGCGTCCGCGCCGCGGACGATCTCGTCAAGGCGCTCGACGAACTGCTCCTTCGTCCGCGTCAGCGACTGTTTGATCTTGTCGAAAAATCCCATGACCCTCCGCCGGCCCAGGAACGGCCGACCCCTACTCTGCTTCCTGACGCTGGCGGCGCAGCATCAGCGCTTCGACCGCGTCGCGCGGCGACGTGCGGCCGTCGAGCACCGCCGCCATCTGCGCGGCGATCGGCAGCTCGACTCGATGCCGCGCGCCGAGCGCCAGCGCTGCGTGGGTCGTCCGCACGCCCTCGGCGACCATGCGCATGTGCGAGAGGATGTCGTGAAGCGTGCGCCCGCGTCCCAGCTCGATACCGACCTGCCGGTTGCGGCTGAGATCACCCGTGCACGTCAGCACGAGATCGCCCAGTCCACTCAGCCCGCTCAAGGTGTCGCGCCGGGCGCCTTCCGCCGAGGCCAGCCGCGACATTTCGACGAGACCGCGCGTAATCAGCGCGGCCATCGCATTGTGTCCGAGGCCGAGGCCCTCGACCGCCCCCGCCGCAATCGCGATCACGTTCTTCAACGCGCCGCCGAACTCGACGCCCGCGACGTCGTCCGTGGCATAAAGGCGGAAGGCCGGGCCTTTGAACGCGTCCTGGACGCGCGCGGCAGCATCCGGTTCAACGGACGCCGCAACCACGGCAGCGGGGAGTCCGCGCGCGACCTCGGCGGCAAACGTCGGGCCCGACAGCACGACGATCGCGCGTCCGGCGATCTCGGCCGCTATCACTTGAGACATGCGATCGAGCGTGCCGGTTTCAAGCCCTTTCGTACCGCTCACGATCACGGCGGTCTCGGGGATTGCCGGCGCGGCTGCCCGAAGCACCGCGCGCGTGCCGTGCGACGGAATTGCGGCAACGATCATCGAGGCGTCGCGCACGGCATGGCCGACCGACGCGGTGATCGCGACCGCCGGCGGAATGTCGATTCCCGGCAGGTAGCGCGGGTTCTCGCGCCTCGCGATGATGTCGCGGACGAGCGCGTCGTCGCGTCCCCAGAGCCGCACGTCGTGACCGATCCGCGCGCAGTGCGCGGCGAGCGCCGTGCCCCAGCTGCCGGCGCCCAGGACAGCAATCCGTTCGGTCATCGGCTGCGCACACCCGTCCGGCGCTCGTTGCCCCTCGTCACGCGGCGCCGATCGGCGCGGTGCCGGAACAGAATCAGCGCACCGGATGCAACGGCCGCCGAGACGACCTGCGGGAGTACCGAGCCAGGCGCGTAGCCGAAGACGACCCAGGAAACCACAACTGAACAGCGTACAGGCTTAGGACGCAGGGCTCAAGGCCTACGGCGCGATCGAAGGCCGGCCCTTATGCGGTGTCGCGGCCCCAACGTGGCTGGTAGTGATGGATGGGTCGCAAGAGCGGGCCGCCGCACCCATGAGCCGCGAGTCATACGCCCTGAGCGAGCTCACCATGCGCGAGCGGTTCGTACCGCGATCCCTGCGGCGAGAGGTGGCTTCGAAACAGCGTAACGCGCGCCACGAGGCTGGCCGCATCTGGCGGCGGTGCGGCGGTGACGATGCCGCGCGCGTCGCGCGACGCGCGGCGGTCGATGTCCTTGACCCGCGCGAGCGTGAGATGCGCGCTGAAGGGACGTCGCTCCGCCTCGAACCCGAGCGGCTCGAGACGGACCACCACGTCGTGCTGCAGCTCCCGCAACGCCTCGGCGCCTTCCGCCACGCCAATCCAGATCACGCGAGGCGGACCCGACGGCGGGAACACTCCGCACGCGCCAAGACGAATCGGGAACGCGGCGCGTACGAAGGGCCGCTGGATCGCGGCCGCGAATCGATCCGCCTGCGCATCGTCGACGTGTCCAATGAAGACGAGGGTGA
>JABFWM010000460.1 GCA_013362195.1 Acidobacteriota bacterium | reverse complement strand
TGCCGCCATCGCTGACGAGCGGCGCGGCGCCCGACCGCGCCGCGGGAAGAGTCTGCGCCACGCCATCAGCGTCCCGGTCCAGCACAGAAACGCCGGGGCCAGCCCCACCAGGCAGTGCATCAGGCGCGTTGGCCATCCGCCGAGCAGGCCCACGTGAAGGGGGTACAGGACGTTGCCGGCGCGGTAGCCAGGCGCGGCCTTCCGCGCATCGTCGATCCTGATGATCGTTCCGGTGGATGGATCGAGGTAGACGAAGCTCCGGCCCTTCGGCAGCCACTCGCCGCGCATGCGCGCGCGAACGGCGAGAGGCGCCGCCGGAGACGCCGGCAGGATCACATACGTAGGCTCGGCGTCCGGCGCCGTCCGCTTCACCGTCTGGAGTACGGCGTCGAGTGACGGCAGAGCGGTCGACGCGGCCGGCGACAGCGTTGGCGGACGCGGGGTCGCGCTCGAGGCGAGCCGGTTCACGGTGCCTTCGAACGTCGGCCGGAACACCATCGCCATGCCCGTCGTCGCGATCAACAGGAGCAGGGGCAGGGCCGTGAACCCCACCAGTCGGTGCCAGTTGTGGCGCCGCGCGTACGGCGTCGTCGCGGAGATCGACGGCCAGCGCACGATCGGACGACGCCCGCTCATCCAGAGCATCACGCCGCTCGCGGAGAGAACGATCAGCAGCGCGCCTTCGATGCCGACGATCGTCTCACCCACCGCGCCCGAGAGGAGGCGGCGATGAAACAGGAACACCCGCCCTTTCAGCGATCGCGCCGGAACTCGCGTGCCGAGCTGCGCGCCGGTGTACGGATCGGCGTACACGCAAGCCGGCTCCTGACCCTCGGCGAAGCACGCCTCGAGCGAGCTGCCCGGCTCGGAGGCAAGGTGAATGCGATCGATCGACCGGTCGGGAAACGCGGTATGAATGCCGCTGACGATGGTGTCGAGCGGCACCCGGTCGGCCCGCGGTTCGACCTGCAGGAGCGCGGGATTCAGCAGACCATCGATCTCGTCGCCAAACACCAGCATGCTGCCGGTCAGACCCGTCAGGGTCAGCAGCACGCCGGCGACGATGCCGACGGAGAGATGCACCCGCAGCAACGATGGCCGTGCGACGGTGAACCACGGCCGCCGAGCGGCGGCCGGCCGCGGTCCGCCGGACCGGCCCTGACGAGACGCAACGCGCCCGGACACGTCAGAAGTGCGTGCGCAGCGAGAGCTGCAGGTTCCGCGGCGCGCCGGGCAGGTTCAGATGGTTCGAGGCGCCGTGTGCCGACACCATGTATCGGCGGTCGAGCAGATTGCCGACGTTGAGCGCGACGGCGAACGCCTTGGCGTTGTAGAACACCGCGGTGTCGACGAGTGCGTACGCGGGCAACGTCACGAGATCGTCGGGTGCGGCAAAGCGCCGCCCCATCGCTCTCACACCGCCCGCCACCGCAAAGCCGCTTCCGAGCTGTCGGCGCACCCACAGATTGCCGCTGTGCGCGGGCGTGAGGCTCGGCCGCTTCCCTTGCAATGGCACGCCGTTGCTCAGCGCCGTCGAGCGCGTGATGTCTGCGTCGAGATACGCGTAGCCCGCCGACACGAGCCACTCCGTCCCGAGCCGCCCGTCGACGGTCCACTCGAAACCGGACGTGCGCTGCTCGCCGATCGGAATCAGCTTCGAGGGCGCCGCCGGATCCGTCGTTTTGATGTTCGTGCGCCGCAGCTGGAACACCGAGGCCGTCGTCGACACGGCCCCGCCGAGGAGGTCGTACTTGGCGCCGACTTCATAGTTGCGCGTCTCTTCCGGCTTGAGCGCCGCGTTGCTCGCGGCGAGCGGGAACGATTCGCCGGACGGCTGGAACGACTTGCCCACCGACGCGTAGAGCGCACTCCATGTCTGCGGCTGATAGACGACGCCGACCCGCGGACTGACGGCGCGATCCGTCCGCTGCAGATTGGGCTGGCCGGGACGGCGTTCCTCGGTTCGCTGCTTGAACTCGTCGAAGCGCAGTCCGACGAGCGACTTCCAGTGGTCGCCGAGACTCACGAGATCCTGGACGTAGGCGCCGCTGGTGTCGAGAAAGCCGACGTTGTCGGTGCCGGGCCGCGCCGATGCCGGGACGTCGGGGACGCGATGACCGGCGGGCGCGAAGAGCGGCACGCGATCGATGTTGGCGACGTTCATGAAGACCTGGTCCTTCTGCTGCCGGGCGATCTCGACACCCGTGAGCAACTGGTGGCGCGCGCCCAGCCATCGGGCCTCGGTCGAGAGCTCCGTCTGGTTGAACAGGCCGTCTTCCTGGCGCCGCACGATGCCTCGCGTGCGAACGGCTTCGCCGCCGACCACCGCGGAGACGAGGGTGTTGCGACGATTCAGATCGTAGTCATAGAACCGGAACGCGTTGCGCAGCGTCGCCCGCCGGAAGCGATGCTCGAACGTGGCCTGCGTGCCGGTGACGAGGGCCCGCGTCGTATCGTCGCGGCCGTTGGCCGATCCGTAATACGTTCCGTAGGGCACGTCGACCGGCCGTCCGTCCACTGCCGGAATCCCGAAGTCCGTGAGCCGGCGATCGCTGAGGTGATCCACCTGCAGCACGAGATCGGTCTGCGGCGTCACCGCGAACGAGACGGACGGCGCCACGATGTAGCGCTCCAGGAAATACTCGTCGCGATAGCCGTCGCTGTTCTCATAGGCGGCATTCAGGCGCACCCGGATGCGATCGTTCACTGGTGCGCCGAGGTCTGCCGACAGCCGTCTCTGATCGAACGACCCGAGCGTCACATTCAGCTCGCGGATCGTCCGATCGGTCGGCTTCTTGGTGACGCGATTGATCAGCCCGCCTGACGAGCCACGCCCGTACAGTGCGGACGCGGGCCCCTTCAGTACTTCGACCCGCTCGATGTTTGCGAGATCGCGGAAGTACAGCGAATCGTCGCGCATACCGTCGAGATACTGGTCGGAGATCGCGGTGAAGCCGCGGATGGTGACCTGATCGCGCTGGCCATCCCCGTGTCCGTAGCCGATCCCGGGCACGTTGCGCAGCACGTCTTCCATCGATCGCGCGCCCTGCTCGCGGAACACCGATGCCGGGACGACGTTGATTGCCTGCGGGAGATCGCGGAGGGGCGCGTCCACCTTCGCGGCGGCGGCTGGGCGCCGATCGATGGCTGACGCCTGGGCGCTGACGCTGACCGTCTCGGTCACGCCCTTGATCTCGAGGACGACATCGAGCGCTGGCGCATCGGGCGTGACGACGACCTTGCGCCGCGACCACGGGCGGAAGCCGTCCGCCGCGACCATGACATCGTGCGCCGAGCCCGACGGGAGGTCGCGGATCGCGAAGCGTCCGTCAACGTCGCTCGTCGCCTCGCGGTGCACGGCATCGTCGATGGTGATCCGCGCCCCCGAAACAGGCGAGCCGGTTCCGGCGGCCGTAATCGTGCCGCGGAGTTCAGTGACGCGTGCGGGTGATTGCGCCGCCGATGGCAGCGGCAGGAGCAGGCCGGCCGTCAACGCGACGACGGCGATGCGGCGCCAGGTCGATTGGCGCGGCGCCTGCGGATCGTCGGAAGTGGACTGGGAATGAACGCGTCGACGAATCAGGACGGTGGCTGTGCACCATCCGTACTCTGGGTTGCACATGCTGACTGGCTCCAATGCTTGCGCGCCAGCCAGCGCGGGCGTAGACTACCGCCGTCGGCGCCGCATGCGCGCATGCGTGTGAATGGGTCTCTCCAGGACCAGGGCGTTCCGACAGGCCCGCTGGGTGTAGCAGCACTCAGCGGGTCGCTCTGTTTCAGGGCTCGGTTCGCGGGTCAACGCGGCATGCGCCGAGTCCAGTGAACGGACAACAGGGTATATCCGACCGAATCGGTCGGTCAAGACTCACGAGCCGCCTGAGCTGGGGGGAGCCGCGCCATCTGAATCCGCCGGGCCACCGTCCGGGTCGGCCGCACGGGCTGTTCATTCGGTGATCTCGCGGATCGCCCGACAGGGATTGCCTGCGGCGAACACCCCTTCAGGAACATCTCGCGTCACGACGCTGCCCGCGCCGATCACCGCCCGCGAGCCGATGCGAACGCCGGCGAGAATAATCGCGCCGCCGCCCACCCACACGTCCGACCCGATGTCGATCGGCTTCCCGAATTCTTCCCGCCGGCGTTGCGCCGCGTCGAACGGGTGCAGGGGCGTGTAGATCTGCACCGCCGGCCCGAACAGCGTGAAGTCGCCGATCCGCACCCGGCAGACGTCGAGGACGATGCAGTTGAAGTTGAAGAAGACGCGCTCGCCGAGCTCGATGTTCGATCCGTAGTCGCAATAGAACGGCGGCTGCATCCACACACTGTCGCCGCCCCTGGCGAACAACTCGCGCAGAATGCCGCGACGTTCCGTGTCCTGCGCCTCGCGCGTGGCGTTGAGCTGTTGACAGAGATCGCGGGCGCGCGCACGGGTGGCGACGAGCTCGGGATCGAGCGGGTCGTACATCCCGCCCGCCAGCATCTTCTCGCGTTCGGTCACCGGTAGCATTCGTCTTCCCCGTTCGAGCAACATGGCCGAGGAGCGTCGGGCCGGTCGACGCGTGCGCAGATCGTGGATCCCCGCGACGGACGCATTACTTGACGGCGAAGATCGAGAGCACCGGCCGATGATCCGACGGCATCACGCCGTCCGCCTCGCGGACGTCGAAGACCTGCGACGAGATCAGTTTCAGGGTCGTCGCGCCCTTCGAGTAGTAAATGTAGTCGAGGCGCGTATTCCGGGTGTTCCCTTCGGTGTTGCCGGGGTACGCGATCGCCGTGCCGTCGCTCTGCGCCTGCGCCCATGAATCGACGTAGGTCGCCTTCATCGTCGCACTCTCGGTGGTGCCGGGCTGCGTGTTGAAGTCGCCGGCGATGATCCGCGCTTCGGCGAGGCCCTTCTCCCACGCCAGGAGGTCGGCGATTTGCGCGAGCCGCCAGGTCGTCGAGTTGTAATAGAGGTGTGTCGACGTGAAGTTGATCGTTCTGCCGTTGACGCTGACGTCCACGTCGAGGGCCGAGCCGTTGTAGCCGAGAAGATCGACGCCGCTCGCGACGATCGGAAAGCGCGAGAGGATCATGTTCCCCCTGCCGTTCTCCGCTCCGCTGCCGGTGGCGAACCTGTAGTACCAGGTCTGACCGGTGGACTGCCGCATCAGCGCGGCCAGCTTGGCCGCGCCGTCGTAGTTCGCATACCGGTCGTAGCGTTCCACTTCGTTGATCGACACGAGATCCGGCCTGAAGCTCGCCGCCTTCTTGATGAAGCGCGCGGGATCGAGAACGCCATCGGTGCCGAAGCCGCCGTGCTGCGAATTCCAGTGGAGCACGCGCAGCGTCGTCGTCGTGCTCGGGGCGAAGACGACGTTCAGCCTCGGGCGCAGCGCGCTGTTTGGTTCGTCTGGCGTATAGAAGTCGCGTGTCGAATCGACGGTCGCTGGATCGAGATCGACCAGCGCGATGCGCGTGTAGCGCGACGAGCCGAGAGTGCCGGCGACCGCCGCCTTGACGAGCGGCGTGATGTCGTAGGTCACCTTCGTGCCGGCGGCGTTCGAGACGACCTGCTTCGCGATCAGCGTCCCGAGGTCCCCGCCGGCGGTCGTCCACGCCGACGCAATCCGGCGACGGTTCCAGGTCGTTTCCGACTCGGCCCAGGACCTCGTCACCTGGTATACGCCAATCGTGCGCGTCGTGTCCGCCGCGCTGCCACTCTTGACCGTGACGGTGAGCAGCGCCGATGTCACGCTGCTGCCGGCGGGAATCCTGTTCTGCGTGTCGAACTTCAGCAGCGCACGGCGCTGATTGCTCGCCGTGTCCGCGGCGCGCGTCGTCAACACGGTCGGCAGGTTCGCGTCGGCGTAGGCGCCAGCGCGCAGCGTCGCATAGACGACGTCGGGCTTCGAGCCGCTGAGAGTCACGGTGGATTGAGCCGCCGCCGCTGCGACTGACGCGGCCGCCACAGCCAGTGCGACGAGCACACGGGCGCATACCCTCGCGGAAAGTCGACTGGACACAATCATCGTCATTGAACCATGCCTCAGCGAATGATGTCGGCGTACGATACGGTCCGCCGATCTCGACCTCAGGGATATTTCCGCAACTGGCCGCTGGCAACGGCGTGATGTGCCGAC
>JABFWM010000186.1 GCA_013362195.1 Acidobacteriota bacterium | reverse complement strand
TGCCGCAACTACGTGGTCGTCCTGGTCACGGGCGGCCAGGATTCGGGGGACAGCGCCTATCTGACCGCCAACAACGCCGCGACGCGTGCGTCGCAGTTCCTCACCGTCACCGCGTCGACGGTGACGCGGCGGGTGCCGATCCACGTCATCGGCGTGAAGGTCGCGGCCGCCGAGGAAGCGCAGCTCCAGAACATCGCGTCCAACAGCGGCGGCGTGTATCACAACGTGTCGACCGAGGCCGAGGTCACGCGGTGGGTGAACTTCGCGGTCCAGGCCGGCTACGAGCGCGCGGCCGATCTCGATGCGGGGAACCCGAGCGAGTTCGTCACGGTCAGTCCGATCGTGGGCACCGTCAATCTGGTGGGCGGGAAGGATTCCGCCGGCCTGGCGCTCGTCAATGACGTCGTGCGCATCAACGACGTCGCGACCAACCCGATCGTTCCGCAGCGGAGCAACATGCTCGTCTCCGCGGGGTTCGAGATGCCCGGCTTCTACGGCCGTTTGCGCGCGTTCCGCGTGTTCGTGCCGGTTCGCGACACCACGAAGCCGAGCGGATGGAAGTTCAAGAACGACGGCACCAAGCTGTGGCCCGACCTCGACAGCCGTCCCTCGCTCGCCGGCCAGGCGCGCACGCCCGCCGATCCCGCGACCCGCAACATCTTCACCTACGTGCCGAACGCCACCGGTGGCGGTTCCATCGTCGCGTTCACGACCGCCAATGCCGCGACCCTGGCCTCGCACATGAACCTCTCGTCGTCGGCCGCGACCACGATGATCGACTTCGTCCGGCAGCAGCCGCTCGGCGCGATCGTCGGCTCGACGCCGGCGCTGATGGATCCGCCATCGCTCGATCCGCCGCCGGACGACGCCTACGGCCGGGTGGATGCCGCAACCAGCTTCGCGGGCGTCCACAAGGATCGCCGCAGCATCATCTTCGTTGGCGCGAACGACGGCATGCTGCACGCCATCGATGCGCGCACCGGCTACGAAGTGTGGGCGTTCATTCCCTACAACCTGCTGCCGAAGCTCCGGACGCTCTACGACGGCCAGCCGGTGGAGCAGTTCGACTATTTCGTCGACAGCTCGCCCAAGCTCGCCGAAGTGAAGCTGAATGGCGCGTGGCATTCGCTGCTGCTGTTCGGTGAAGGGCCGGGTGGCACCTTCTATCAGTGCTTCGACGTGTCGGAGGCGGGCATGGGGGTCTCGCCGTCAGCCGACACGCTCACCGATGTGACGGCGCTGCTGCAGCGGTTCGACACGCCGAACGAGTCGATCGTGTTCAAGTGGGCGTTCCCCGATTACGGGCACTTCGATCCCACCATCAAGCAGACCTTCACGCTCACCGACGGCACGGCGGGCAACAAGCTGGTGATGTGGGGCGACCTCAACGCGAGCGCGACGTATGCGGAAAAGACCGTCGGCTTCACGTGGTCGGATCCGGCCGTCGGCCCGCTCGATCAGACGCGGACCGTCAACGGCGTGATCGTCGGCTCGGGATATTTCCCTGACATCGAGACGTCGCTGCCGAACCGCGGCGCGACCGGGCCGAAGGCCGGCACGACGATGTACATGCTCAACGCCGACACCGGTCAGCTCATTGGCAACTCGACCCAGACCGCGTGCAGCGGCACGGGCTGCGTCTCCGTCGGCGACGTCAGCAACTCGCGCAAGAACGCGCTGCAGGCCGACCCGACGGCGGCCGGCGACTACGGGTCGCCCATCGTCAAGAAGGCCTACATCGGCGACATCGACGGCAAATACTGGCGGTTCAACTTCGACAGCACCGGCGCGATCGCCGCGAGCCAGATGATCGATACCGGCCAGCCGATCTACGCGTCGTCGGCGTTGCTGTTCATCGGCAGCGTGGACGTGTACATGTTCTTCGCGACCGGCAGCGACAGTCTGCCGCCGACCACGGCGGGGGGCACCGGCACCTTCAAGCTGTATGGGTTGAAGGACAATGCGCCGTCCGCCGGCGCCACCACGAAGTTCACCGTCAGCCTGGGCGCCGTCACCCAGACCGGCGGCCTGGTCACGGGCGAACGCGCGTCGACGTCTCCAACGGTTGCCGGTGACATCGTCTTCTATACGTCCACGACGGAGAGTGCGGCGACGCCGTGCGTGGACTACACGGCCAACCTGTATGCGGTCACCTACACCGGCAGCGCCGCCTACGACGCCAACAACAACGGACGACTGGACGCGAACGAGAGCAACAAGGTGAAGACGCTGGCCGGACGTGCGACGGCGCCGTTCGTCGTCGACCAGCACTTGTACGTCGCCACCTCCGCGGGGAGCGGGGGGTCCGGGAGCGGCAATGGCAGCGGCTCGGGCACCGGCGCGAAGGTCGAGGCGTTCGGCGATCCGGAAGACTTCAACAACGGCGTCGGCCAGGTCGGCGTACGCATCCTGTCGTGGCGCGAGATTCGGTAGTCATGCAGCCCATTGTCTGCGAGGCGTGCGGGTCGAAGTTCAGTCCCGACCGCGATCGGTGTCCGCGCTGCCGCGCCGGAATCGCGGTCGTCGATCCCGCGGCGGTCGCGGCGCGCAGCCGCCGCCTGCGGACGGTGGGAGCCGTGCTCCTCGGCGGGTCGTTGGCCGCCTTCGCGGGGCTGTGGCTGATCGCGCCGAAGGCCGACTCGACGTCGGTGACGCCGGCGACGACCGATCCGCTTGCCGCGCGGCGGCCGAAGGCGGCGCCCGAGCCGGCGGATCCGGCCGGGACGAAAACCGAGCGTCCGTTCATGGACGCCTCGGGCCGCGCCTCCGAGGCGTATCAATCCAATGACTTCGAGGGGGCGCTGAAGCAGTATCAGGACGCGATCGCCAGGAACCCGAATGACGCGGAAGCGCTCAGCAATCTCGGCCAGGTGCTCGTGCGGCTCGGCAAGCCCGAAGAGGCCTTGCCGTATTTCGACCGCGCGATCGCGTTGAACGGCGATCGCTGGGCGTACGTCTTCAATCGGGCGCGTGCCGCGTCGGTGCTCGAGCGGTGGAAGGAAAGCATCGACGGCTATCGCCGCGCGCAGCAGTTGTTTCCGAGCGACTACGTGACCACCTTCAACCTGGGATTGACGCTGCACAAGGCAGGCAACGAGGAAGCAGCGGTCGCCGAGTACGGGAAAGCCATCGCGCTTGCCCCTGACGACGGCGCCTTCCGGCGCGCCCTCGGGATCAGCCTCGAACGGCTCAACCGATCGACGGATGCGGCCGCCGCGTACACTGAATACCTGAAGCTGGTGCCGAACGCGCCCGATGCCGACAAGGTCCGCGAGCGCATCGCGCTGCTCACGTCTGGTAAACTGAAGCCCGAGAGTTCCTCATGAAACGCCTGTGTTCCCTGTCGCTCGTCCTGGTGCTCGTGGCCGGTGCCGCGCCCGCCCGCGCCCAATCGCTGGCGGAGGTCGCGAAGAAAGAAGCAGACCGGCGGAAGACCGCCGGCGCCGCGGCGAAGCCGGCGCCCAAAAAGGTGTACACCAACGACGACCTGAAGCCGGCGCCGCCGCCGCCTGCCGGGAGCACCACGGCGCCGCCGGCCGCCGATGCCGCGAAGGCCGCGGGCAAGGACGCCGCCGCCGACAAGGACGCGCAGAAGAAGCCCGAGGACGACAAGGGCGAAGAGTACTGGCACAATCGGATGGCGCAGGCGCGGGAAGAGCTGCGGCGGAACGAGATGTTCCGTGAAGCGCTGCAGACGCGCATCAATTCCTTGACGAACGACTTCTCGGCACGGGACGATCCGTATCAACGCGCCCAGCTCGCCGACGACCGCCAGAAGGCGGTCGCCGAGATGGCGCGCGTCACCCAGGAGATCGACACCCTCAAGAAGCGCATCGCCGACATCGAAGAAGAAGCGCGCCAGGCCGGCATTCCGCCCGGCTGGCTCCGCTGACCGCGGTCCGCTTGTCGCGCGTGCCTGCTCCCGCACAGATTCTCATCGTCGAGGACAAGGACTCGCTGAGGACGATGCTGCGGCATGCGCTGGAGCGGCAGGGGCACGCCGTCCTCGAAGCCGCCGATCAGCCGTCGGCCTTGCGCATCCTCCAGCAGTCGGATCCCGCCGTCGTGTTGTCGGACTTGCGCCTCCCCGAGGGCGACGGCTTCGGCGTGCTGCGCGCCGTCAAGGAAATCGACCCTGACATCCCCGTCATCGTGATGACCGCGTACGGCAGCATCGAGGATGCGGTCGCGGCGATGAAAGAAGGGGCAATGGACTTTCTCGCCAAGCCGGTCGATCCCGATCACCTGGTGCTGCTCGTCGCCCGCGGACTCGAGCGGCGGCGCATCGTCACCGAGAACCTCGCGCTGAAAGACGAGTTGGCGGCGCGCCGCGGCGAGCCGAAGCTGGTCGGCGAAGATCCCGCGCTGCGCCGCGTATCGGCGGCGTTGGAACGCGCGGCGACGACCGACACGACGGTGCTGCTCGAAGGGGAGAGCGGCACGGGCAAGGAAGTGTTCGCGCGCCGGCTGCACGCGCGGAGCACGCGCAACGACGCGCCGTTCGTGGCGATCAACTGCGCCGCGATCCCCGAGAACCTCCTCGAGACGGAGCTGTTCGGCCACGAGAAGGGCGCGTTCACCGGCGCGCACGCGCGCAAGCTGGGCAAGTTCGAGGTGGCGCACCGCGGCACGCTCTTCCTGGACGAGATTGGCGATCTGCCGCTCGCGCTGCAGGCGAAGCTGCTGCGCGTGCTCGAGGAGAAGCGCTTCGAGCGCGTCGGTGGGACCGCGTCGGTGCAGGTGGACGTGCGGCTCGTCGCCGCGACGAACCGCGGACTGCGCGCGGCGGTCGCGGGCCGCCGCTTCCGCGAGGACCTGTACTTCCGGTTGTCCGTGTTTCCGATCACCGTGCCGCCGCTGCGGGAACGCGCCGGAGACATTCCGGAGCTGGCGCGCTTCTTCGTGGATCGCGTCTGCCGCGATCTGAAGAAGAAGCCGCTGGTGCTGTCGCCCGAGGCGCTGGACGAGCTGCAGCGATACCGGTGGCCCGGCAACGTGCGCGAGCTGCAGAACTGCATCGAGCGCGCGGTCATTCTCGCCGACGGCGACACGATCCTGCCCCGTCACCTGAACCTCTCGTTCGCGCAGCCGCCGCCCGAAGAGCAAGCGGCGTCGCCGTGGTCGCAGATCGACCTGTCAGGCAGCCTCGCCGAGGTCACGCGCCGTGTGACCGCCGCAGCGGAGAAGCGGAAGATCGAAGAAGTGCTGAAGGAGGCGGGCCACAACAAAGGCCGCGCCGCCGAACTGCTGCAGATCAGCTACAAGACGCTGCTCGCGAAGCTGAAGGAACACGCGATCGAATAGGCGAGGGGCGCCCCCGTCCTTCACACACGTGCACGTCGGGCAGGTCCCTGGACCCGAAAAGCTAGGGGTGCAGGCCGGGTCTTTAGACGCGGAGCAACGGGAGTAGGCCGGGTCTTCAGACCCGGCGCGATCACGCGCCCGCGACGCCGAGGTTCTCCAGCGCGCGCAGGATCTCTTCTTCCGTCACATCCTTGACGATCTCGCACGCGCCGATCGACGTCGGCAGCACGAAGTGCAGCGTGCCCGCGACCACCTTCTTGTCGCGTCCGACGGCCTCCATGATTTGCGACCGCGACAGATCCGCGACCGCCGGCAGCGGCCCCATCTGCGTGATGACCGCGGCCAGGGCCTCGCGATCCGGTTCCGTCATCAGACCGCGTGCGGCGGCGATGTCGGCGGCGACCAGCATCCCGTAGGCGACTGCCTCGCCGTGCAGAAAGCGGCGGTACCGCGTCACCGCTTCGAGCGCATGCCCGGTGGTGTGGCCGAAGTTGAGCGTGCGCCGCAGGCCGGTTTCGGTCTCGTCCTGCTCGACAATCGACGCCTTGATCGCGCACGACTCCGCAATCACCGGCAGGAGCGCCGCCGCGCCGCGCGCGAACAGCGCCGGCAATGAGGTGGCGACGCGATCGAACAGTCCCCGGCTCGCGATCACGCCGTACTTGATCACTTCGTAGAGGCCGGCGCGGAACTCGCGGCGCGGGAGCGTGGCGAGCAGCTCCGGGTCCACCGAGACGAGCGCCGGCGGATGAAACGCGCCAATGAGGTTCTTGCCGAGCGGGTGGTTGACGCCGACCTTGCCGCCAATCGCGCTGTCGACCTG
>JABFWM010000442.1 GCA_013362195.1 Acidobacteriota bacterium | reverse complement strand
ACCGTGGACGGCGACGGGTGGGCCGAGTGCCGCCCGATCAAGGGCACCGCGCCGCGCGACGACGAGCCGCGCGCCGTGCCGTAGCCGAACCGCTCGATGACGCGCGCGATCCACTCGCCGTCGAAGTTCTCGCTGGTGATGACAACGATGCCGCGGTCGCGCCAGAAGAGCGTGGCCGCGAGGATCCGGCCGTGCCAGAACGCGAAGATCGGCTGCCGTCCCGACGCGACGATGGCGTCGTAGTGCTCGCGTCCGTCGTCGCGCCATCGATAGGTCGCACCGTGCATCGCCATGATCGGCGATGCGGCCGCCGCGATCGTGGCGGCCTTCCGCCGCTGACCGGCGGTCAGGCGCGAAGAGGGCTCAGGCCTCACATGCCTTCGTACTGCGGCCCGCCGCCTCCTTCCGGCGGCACCCAGTCGATGATCTGGTAGGGATCCATGATGTCGCACGTCTTGCAGTGGACGCAGTTCGAGGCATTGATCTGCAGCGTCTTCGTGCCCGGCGGCGCGCCGTCGCCGGCATCGACCATCTCGTAGACATTGGCGGGACAGAACCGGACGCAGGGGTTCCCGTACTCCTGGCGGCACCGCGTCCGGCAGATCTCGGCGTCGTGCACGATCAGATGCGACGGCTGGTCCTCGGCGTGGCGCGTGCCCGAGTAGTGCACGTTCGTCAGCCGATCGAAGGTCAGCTGACGATCGATCTTCACCGGGTTCACCGTCGCGTCCGGATCGGGCCGCGCGTCCTTGTAGTAGTCGGCGAGCCTGGCCATGCGTTCGTATCCGGCGTGCGCCGGCATCGGATCGCGGAACCACCAGCCGCCGGTGACCAGCGACAGCCCCGAGTAGGCGACGCCGGCGAGCAGGCCATAGCTGAAGCTCTGGTGCACGTTGCGCACCGGGTACAGCTCGCGCCGCACCGCGCTCGACCGAATCCGATCCGCGTACGCCGCGAGGCGCGCCGAAGAGACGTCGCCCGCGCGCACCGCGTCGAACGCGGTCTCGGCGGCCAGCATGCCGGTGCGCATCGCGAGGTGCACGCCTTTGAGCCGCATCGAATTGAGGAACCCTGCCGCATCCCCCGCGATCAACACGCCATCGGCGTAGACGCGGGGAATGGTGTGCCAGCCCCCTTCCGGCAGCGCCTTCGCGCCGTAGCGCAGCATCTGCCCGCCCTGCAGCAGCGACGCGACGAGCGGATGCCGCTTGAAGTGCTGAAACGTCACGTGCGGATCGAACATCGGGTCGCGGTAGTCGAGGCCCGAGACGAACCCGACGGAGATGACGCCGTCGGGCATCGCGTAGATGAAGCCGCCGCCGAACTCTTCCATCTTCAGCGGGTAGCCCATCGTATGGATCACGCTGCCCGCTCGCAGGCGATCCTTCGGCACTTCCCACAGCTCCTTGATGCCGATCGCGTAGAGCTGCGGACGCCGTCCTTCATCGAGACCGAGCTGCCGCACCAGCGATTTCGTCAGGTTGCCGCGGACGCCATCGCACAGGATCGTGACCTTCGCGCGGATGTCGACGCCGGGCTCGAACGTCGGCCGGCGCTCGCCGTGGCGGCCGATGCCGCGATCGCCGGTGCGGACGCCGACGAGCGCGGCCCCATCGAACAGGAGTTCGGACGCGGCGAACCCGGTGAAGACATCGACGCCTTCCGCTTCGACCAGGCCGCCCAGCCACTTGACGAAGCGATTGAGCGAGATGACGTAATTGCCGTGATTGTGCAGCGGCGGCGGCGTGATCGGGAATTTGAGCTTGCCCGTTCGCGTCAGGAAGTAGACCGCGTCGCCGTGGACGGCGGCCGCGAGCGGCGCCCCCTTCTCGATGAAATCGGGAACGAGGTCGCGAAGCGCCGAAGGATCGAGCACCGCGCCCGACAGCATGTGCGCGCCCGCTTCGCGCGCTTTCTCGAGGACGGCAATCGCGAGCGGCGCGCCGCCGTGAGCGTTCTGGAGCTGCGCGAGGCGCAGCGCCGCGGACATCCCGGCGGGCCCGCCGCCGACGATCAGAACGTCGACCTCTAACGTTTCACGTTCCAACGGGCGCGCCTGTTATTTGTTGAGCTCGGCGACGAGCGCCGGCACCACGTCGAACAGATCGCCGGCGATACCGTAGTCGGCGATCTCGAAGATGGGCGCCTCCGGATCCTTGTTGATGGCGACGATCGTGCGCGCCCCCTTCATGCCGACAATGTGCTGGATGGCGCCGGAGATGCCCAGCGCGACGTACAACTTCGGCGCGACGGTCTGTCCGGAACTGCCGATCTGCCGGTCCATCGGCAGCCAGCCGGCATCGCAGATCGGCCGCGACGCGGCGAGCTCCGCGCCGAGCGCCTGCGCGAGCTGCTGCGCGAGCGGCAGGTGTTCCTGCCCCTTGATGCCCCGCCCGACCGCCACGATGCGCTCGGCCTGCGAGAGATCGACGGCCTGCCTCGCTTCCTTGAACGGCGCCTCCGGCTGCTGGCGGATCTTCGACGCGTCGATCGAGACCGCGGCCTTGCGGACCGGCGCGGCGGCCGCGCCTTCCTTCACCGCATCGCCGCGGAACGCGCCAATCTGAAACGTGATGAGATGCGGCGCCGGCCCTTCGGGCGCGACCTCTGCCTGCAGCTTGCCCTGGAACACCGGACGCACGTAGCTGACGTCCTTCATCGCGACGACATCGGTGACGATCGGGCGCTGCAGCCGCGCCGCCAGCGCCGGCGCGAAATCGCGCGTCTGATACGTGTGCGGCAGAAAGACATGCGCCGGCTTCTCGCCGTCGATGAGCGCCTGCAGCGCGAGCACCCAGCCGTCGGCGGTGTAGTGCTGGAGCGCCGGATCGGAGACGACCACGACCTCGGCGACGTCAGCGGCGGCAATCTCGCCGGCCACCGCGTCCACGGGCGATCCGAGCACCGCAACCCTGATCGGACCGCCAGCCTGCTGGGCGGCGGCAATCGTTTCCCATGTCGCGCGATTGACCGTCCCGTCGCGCTGCTCGGCAATGACGAGAATCACAGCGCCCTCGCTTCCTCGCGCAGGCGCCGGACCAGGTCCTTCGCCGCATCGGCGGCGCCGCCGCCGATCATCTGCGTCTGCTTCGCCTTTTCCGGGAACGCAACGCTCGTGATCCGCTGCATCGGCTGCTCCGCCGCGGGGGCCGCGACCTTCCTGATCTCCTTCTTCTTCGCCGCCATGATGCCCTTCAGCGTGGCATAGCGAAGCTGGTTGATCCCGCTCTGAATCGTGAGGAGCGCGGGCAGCGGCAGCGTCACCCACTGGAACCAGCCGCCTTCCAGCTCGCGCTTCACCCGCAGGCCGCTGTCGCCGGGCTGGACTTCCATGATGATCGTCGCGTGCGGCATGCCCAGCTTCTCGGCGAGCACGACCCCGACCTGGCCGAAGCCCTGATCGTCGGACTGCAGGCCCGTGAGCACGAGGTCGACCTGCTCGGCGCGGATGGCGGCGGCGAGCGCGTCGGCGACCGCATTCGCGTCGGCGGTCGCGAGCGCGTCGGACTCGACGTGGATCGCGCGATCGGCGCCGCGCGCCAGCGCTTCACGAATGACCTGCCCCGCACGCGCCGGTCCGGCGGAACAGACGATCACTTCTCCGCCCTGCTTCTCCTTGAGCCGCAGCGCCTCTTCGAGCGCGTACGCGTCCGGCTCGTTGAGCTCGAAGCTGGCGTCCTGATCGCGGATCCAGGTCTTGCGCTCGTTGACGCGCAGCTGCCACTCGCGGGTGACGACTTGTTTGATACAGACGGCGATTTTCATCTCAGCTATCAGCTAGCAGCTATCAGCTATCGGCTATCAGCTATCGGCTATCAGCTATCAGCTATCGGCTATCGGCTATCGGCTATCAGCTATCAGCTATCAGCTATCAGCTATCGGCTATCAGCTATCAGCTTCTTGCTGATGGCTGGCAGCTGATAGCTGACAGCTACTCCTCGAACCTCTTCATCAACAGCGTGCCGTTCGTGCCGCCGAACCCGAACGAGTTCGAGAGCGCGTAGCGAATCGACATCGGCCGCGCCTTGTGCGCCACGTAGTCGAGATCGCACGCCGGATCCGGCTGATCGAGATTGATCGTCGGGGGGGCGATCTGGTGCTTCACCGCCAGCGCCGTGATCCCCGCCTCCAGCCCGCCGGCGGCGCCCAGCAGGTGGCCGGTCATCGACTTGGTCGACGACATGGCGAGCCGGTAGGCGTGCTCGCCGAACAGCGATTTCACGCCGAGCGTTTCGGTGGGATCGTTGATCGGCGTCGAGGTGCCGTGCGCGTTGATGTAGTCGACGCTGCTCGGCGCGATGCCCGCCTTTTTGAGCGCCATGGTCATCGACCGGATCGCGCCGTGCGCTTCTTCGGGCTGCCCGGTCAGGTGATAGGCGTCGGAGGTGAGGCCGTAGCCGACCAGCTCGGCGTAGATGGACGCCTCGCGCCGCTTGGCCGCGTCGAGATCCTCGAGGATGACGATGCCGGCGCCCTCGCCCATGACGAAGCCGTCGCGGTCCTTGTCGAACGGGCGGCTGGCCTTGGGCGGTTCGTCGTTGCGCGTCGACAGCGCGCGCATCGCCGCGAACCCGCCGACGCCCATCGGGGTGATCGCCGCTTCCGAGCCGCCGGCAATCATCACGTCGGCATCGCCGCGCCGGATGATCTCGAAGGCCTCGCCGATGGCGTGCGCGGACGCGGTGCAGGCGGTGCAGGTGGCGAGGTTCGGGCCGCGGGCGTTGAAGCGGATCGACACCTGGCCGGCCGCGAGATTGATGATGGACGCCGGAATGAAGAATGGAGAGATGCGCCGCGGCCCGCCCTTGATCAGTTCCTGGTGCTCGCGCTCGATGGTCTGGAACCCGCCGATGCCCGACGCGATGTAGACGCCGACCCGATCCGCCAGCTCGCCCGTCACCTTCAGCCGCGCATCGTCGACCGCGAACTGCGAGGCGCCGAGCGCGTATTGGATGAAGACGTCCATCTTCTTGACGTCTTTCCGGTCGACGAACTGCAGCGGATCGAACCCCTTGACCTCGCCGGCAATGCGCGCCGAGTACTGCGACGCCTCGAACCGGGTGATCGGGCCGATCCCGCTCCGCCCCGCGCAGAGCGCCTGCCAGTTCGCTTCAGTGCCGATGCCGAGTGGGGACACCAGCCCGACACCCGTCACCACGACTCGCCTGCTCAATCCGCCTCCGATGCCGTCCGGTTACTTCTTGGTCTTGGCGTGCGACTCGATGTACTCGATCGCTTCCTTCACGCGCGTGATCTTTTCGGCGTCCTCGTCGGGGATTTCGATGCCAAATTCCTCTTCAAACGCCATGACGAGCTCGACGGTGTCGAGCGAGTCGGCGCCCAGGTCGTCCACGAACGAGGCATCCGGCGTCACTTCCTCTTCGTCGACCCCGAGCTGTTCCACGATGATGCTCTTCACCTTGTCTGCTACGGCCATTCAAACCCTCCAGCCTCTGTCGATGGCGCCTCGATCGAAGCGCCCTGCACGAAGCGTGCGCGTCTCAGGACGCACGCCTACATATACATCCCGCCGTTGACACCCAGGACCTGCCCCGTAATATACGACGCCTCATCAGAGGCCAGAAAGCACACCGCGGCGGCGATATCGGCGGGTGTGCCGAGCCGTTTCAACGGGATCTTCGACGCCCAGTCCTCGCGCGCGCTCCCGGTGATCGCGCGCGTCATGTCGGTCTCAATCAACCCCGGCGCGACGGCATTCACCGTGATATTGCGCGAGGCCACTTCCTGCGCCACCGCCTTGACGAAGCCAATCAGGCCGGCCTTCGAGGCGGCGTAGTTGGCCTGCCCGGGATTGCCGCTCTGACCGACGACCGACGTGATGCAGATGATGCGGCCGCTCTACTGGCGGATCATCGGCTTGAGGACCGCCTGCGTCAGCGCGAACGCGGCGGTCAGGTTCGTCGCGATCACCGCGTCCCAGTCGTCGCGCTTCATGCGCAGCATCAACTGGTCGCGGGCGATGCCGGCGTTGTTGACCAGCACGTCGATGCGCCCGTGGCGCGCGAGCGTTCCGGCGACGAGCGCGTCGACCGCGGCCGTCTCGCTCACGTCGGCGGAGGCGGCCTCGGCGCGTCCACCCGACCCGAGGATCTCGTCGACGGTGGGGCGCGCGTTGTCGCCGCGCGCCGCCGCCACCACCATCGCCCCCTGGCGCGCCAGCGCCTGCGCAATCGCCCGGCCGATGCCCCTCGACGCGCCGGTCACGAGCGCCGTGCGCCCGGACAAGTCGATCACGACTGCGCCTTCGCGCCTGCGGAGAGCCCGGCCAGCAGCGCGTCGAGTCCCGCCCCGTCCTCGACGCTGTACACCGTCACGCTGCGGTCAATCTTCTTGATCAGCCCCGCCAACACCGCTCCTGGTCCGAGCTCGACGAAGATGTGCACACCGTCGGCCACCAGGCGCCGCACCACGTTTTCCCAGAGCACCGGCGCCGAGATCTGCCGCACCAGCGCGTCGATCGCCTCCGTCGCAGTGCGTTTCGGTTCGGCGTCGACGTTGGCGACGACGGGGATCGACGGGTCCCGGGCGTCGAGCGCACGCAGTTCAGGTGCGAGCCGATCCTCCGCCGGCTTCATCAGCGCGCAGTGAAACGGCGCGCTGACCGGCAGCGGCAGCACCCGCCTGGCGCCGAGCGCCTTCGCGCGCTGCCCGGCCCGCGCCACCGCGGCGGTGTGTCCGGCGATGACGACCTGCCCGGGCGAGTTCAGGTTGGCGGGCGTCACGATCTGTCCGTCCGCCGCGTCCTCGCACGCGCGCGCGACGTCGGCCGCATCGAGCCCGAGCACGGCGGCCATCGCGCCTTCGCCGACCGGCACCGCGTCCTGCATGTACCGCCCTCGACGCTTGACCGTGCGCAGGGCGTCCGCGAAGGATAGCGTACCCGCCGCCACGTGGGCGGAATACTCGCCGAGGCTGTGGCCGGCCGCAAACGACGCCGCGACGCCTTGCGACCGCACGAGGCGCAGGACCGCGGTGCTCATCGCGAGAATCGCCGGCTGCGTGAACTCGGTCAGCATCAGCTGATCGTCGGGCCCTTCGAAACACAACGTGCTGAGCGGCTCGCCGAGCGCGGCGTCCGCTTCGTCGAAGGTCGCGCGGCACACCGGATACGCGTCGGCGAGCGCCTTGCCCATCCCGAGCTTCTGCGCGCCCTGTCCCGGAAACACGAAGGCAATCATGCGAGGTTCGAGGTGATGTGCGCGAGGTCGCGCGCCAGGCGGGCCACGAGATCTTCCTGCACCGCGCGCGCCGCCATCGTGACCGCGTTGGCGACCGCCTTCGCCGACGACTGTCCGTGGCCGACGATGCAGAGGCCGTTGAGGCCGACGATGGGTGCGCCGCCGAACTCCGAGTAGTCGACGCGGCGGCGGAAGCGGCGGAACGCCTGGCGCGACAGCACGTAGCCGACGCGTCCGCCGAAGGTCGCCGCGAGCTCGTCGTGCAGCAGCGCCTCCACCGTTTCGACGAGCCCTTCGCTCACCTTCAGCAGCACGTTGCCGGTGAAGCCGTCGCAGACGATGACGTCGGCGCCGCCCGCGTAGACCTCACGTCCCTCGACGTTGCCGATGAAGTGCACCGGCGCCTCCTTCAGCAGCTGGTGCGCGTCACGAGTCAAATCGTTGCCCTTCGTTTCTTCCTCGCCAATCGACAGCAGCGCGACGCGCGGAGTGTCCGTGCCGAGCGCGATCCGCGCGTAGGCCGCGCCCATCACCGCGAACTGCACGAGGTGCTGCGGGCGGCAGCCGACGGTCGCGCCGGCATCGAGCAGCACCGCCGGCGACTGGCGCGTCGGAATGATCGTCGCGAGCGCCGGACGATCGACGCCCGCCAGCGGCCCGAACGCGGCGTGCGCGGCCATCACCGACGCGCCGGTGTGTCCCGCGCTGAACAGCGCGTCGGCCTGCCGATCGCGGACCGCCTGCGCGCCGACGCGGATCGACGCGCGCGGTTTGCGCCGCAGCGCCGACGCCGCGGGCTCCGCCATCTCGATTCGTTCGGGGGCATCGATGATGTGGATGTCGAGGCCGCGCGCGGCGGGATGACGCGACAGTTCGGATTCGATGACGGACGCGGCGCCCGCGAAGAGCAGCCCGACCTGGAGGTGCCGCGCGGCGACGAGCGCTCCGTCTACGATGACGGACGGCCCCAGATCGCCGCCCATGGCGTCGATGGCGATGCGCATGGTCTGGCGCTCGCGGCCGGCGTCAGGCCCCCACGCGTCGCGCCGCGATGCCCGCGCCGGCGTCGCTCGGCCGCCCGCTCAGGCATCGTGCGCCGCGCTCGCACGTCGCTGCCCGCTCCGCTCCGATCGCGAAGCGGCCCGACACACGCGCGCTGCTGCTGGACACGAGCATACGGGAACGCTGGAGGCCTACGCCTCGTCGACCGGCTTCACCTGCCGGCCACGATAGTAGCCGCACGCCGGACAGACCTGGTGCGGCAGCTTCGCCTCGTGGCACTGCGGGCACTCGCTCCGGCCGATCGGCTTCAGCGCGTCGTGCGTGCGGCGCTTCGCCGTCCGCGTCTTCGAGTGTCGGCGTTTGGGATTCGGCATGGTGGCTAGATCTCCTTGTCCTTCAGCAAGCCCTTGAGCGCCGCGAGACGGGGATCCTCCCACTTCGGCGTGCACCCACAGGTGGTCGTGTTCAGGTTCGCGCCGCATTCGGCGCACAGCCCTCGACAGGCCTCCGAGCAGAGCGGCTTCATCGGCAGCGCGAGCTGCAACTGTTCGCGCATCAAGTCGCCGAGGTCGAGCGTGTTGTTGCGGTAGAAGGCGGTGGTGAGATCGTCCTCTTCGATCTCGCGCTCCTCGTCTCCCGTGTTCTGATCGTCGGGCACGTAGCGCAGCTCGAACGCGCTGGTGACGGGGATCTCGTACCGCTCGAGGCAGCGTCCGCACTCGAGCTCGATCCGGGTGTCCACCGTGCCGGTGACCTTGAACGCATCGCCATCCTTGCGGACGTCGAGCACCAGGTGCACCGGCGCCACCACCCGATAGTCGTCGTCTTCGCCAGGACGAACGAACGCGGCCGGCTCGAAGGTGCGATCGACGTGGTCTTCCGCGCGCCCATGGCGGCCGAGGTGCGTCAGGTCGTAATGCATCGACACGGGTAATCCTCCCGGCTCAGCGGGAACCCGTCATTATACCGTGAATCCCTGCGGGTTGACAGACACCCAGGGCTTCGGAATGAACAGCTGTTCGTACAGGCTGACCGCGTATCGGTCGGTCATCCCGGCCACGAAATCACGCGCGGCGGCGTCGAGCCCTTCCTCGTCCAGGACCTTGCGATCCAGGAACTCGGCCGGCTGCTCGCGCACCTTCTCCCACAGCCCGCCCAGGATGCCCGCCGCCTTCTTGAACTCCGCGGTCGCGACCTCGTTCTCGTAGACCGCCTCGAACAGGAAACTGCGCAGTCCGACGGTCGCGGTCAGCACGTGGTCGCTCATCCGCACCTCGGACAGCCCGGCTTCAAGCGTTCGCATCACCACGTCGGTGACCATCGTGCCGATCCGCTCCGACGAGGTCCGCCCGAGCACGTCGGTGCGCGGACGCGGCAGATCTTCAGGCCGAAGGAGCCCGGCCCTCACCGCGTCATCGATATCGTGGTTCACGTAGGCGATGATGTCGGCCACGCGCGCGATCTGCCCTTCGATGGTGCTCGCCCGGTGCGCGGGGTCGGCGCCGACGGGCACGCCATGCTTGCCTTTCGAGTGCCGCGCGATCCCGTCGCGCACCTCCCATGTGAGGTTGAGGCCCTGTCCATCGTTTTCGAGCACGTCGACGATGCGCAGGCTCTGCTCGTAGTGCTCGAATCCGCCCGGCACGAGCGTCTGCAGCACGCGCTCCCCGGCGTGTCCGAACGGCGTGTGCCCGAGATCGTGGCCGAGCGCGATCGCCTCGGTCAGCTCCTCGTTGAGCCGCAGCACCTTCGCGATGCTCCGTGCGATCTGTGACACCTCCAGCGTGTGCGTGAGGCGGGTGCGGTAGTGATCGCCGGTCGGCGCGAAGAACACCTGCGTCTTGTGCTTCAGACGGCGGAATGCCTTGCAGTGAATGACGCGATCGCGGTCGTGCTGGAATGCCGGGCGGATCGGATCCTCGGTCTCGGGCCGCAGCCGGCCCCTGCTGGCCGCGCTCTTGGCGGCCTGCGGCGCGAGGATCTGATGCTCGCGGGTTTCGAGATCTTCGCGAATCGTCATCGAGGTAGAGAGTTAACCACAGGTTGCCGGCCAGATCGTACGCCGGGTCGGGTCCACGGGCGACGAAAAGGGCCGGACCATCCTTGAAGCGGCGGCCATCGCCCTGAGACCAGCCTAGTCCAGGACGTCACGGAGAAAACTGGCGCCGTTCGACAGCGGCCCCACGTGGAACACGTCGGCGATCGTCTGACCGAGGTCGGCAAATGTCGCGCGCGTCCCGAGATCCACGCCGGCCTTGACGCGCGTCCCGACCACGAAGAGCGGCACGTGCTCGCGCGCGTGATCCGTGCTCGCCGTCGTCGGATCGTTGCCGTGGTCGGCGGTGATGACGAGCAGATCGCGATCGCGCAGCATCGGCAGCAGCCGCGCCAGCCGCGCATCGAAGCGCTCGAGGTTCGCGGCGTAGCCTTCCGGATCGTTGCGGTGGCCGTACAGCGTGTCGAAGTCGACGAGGTTCGCGAAGATCAACCCGCCGGGGACGGCGCGCATCGCGTTCTCGATCTCGTCGACGCCGTGATCGTCGCTCGTCGTGTGCACCGCGGCCGTGATGCCGCGTCCGGCGAAGAGATCCTGCACCTTGCCAATCGCGAACACCGGCTGTCCCGCCGCCTTCAGCAGATCGAGCATCGTCGTGCCCGACGGCGGCAGCGCGTAGTCGTGGCGGTTGGCCGTCCGCGTGAAGCGTCCGGGCGCGCCGACAAACGGCCGCGCGATCACGCGGCCAATCCCCATTCCCTCCGCTGCGAGCTCGTAGGCGATGCCGCAGATCCGATACAGCTCGCGCACGGGGATGACCGCTTCGTGCGCGGCAATCTGAAACACGCTGTCGGCGGACGTGTAGACGATCGGTTCCCCCGTCCGCATGTGCTCCGGACCGAGCTCGTCGATGATCACGGTGCCGGACGCGGCCTTGTTGCCGATCGTCCCCCGGCCAATGCGCTGCTCGAACGCGGCGATCAGCTCGCGCGGAAATCCATTGGGAAAGGTTGGAAACGCTTTCGGCAGGACGATGCCGGCGATCTCCCAGTGACCGGTGACCGAGTCCTTGCCGGCGGAGCGCTCCGCCATCCGTCCGAACGCGCCGAGCGGACGATCGACGGGCGCCATTCCGTGCACGCGCGCGACCCGCGGGAGCCCGAGCGAGCGGAGCGTCGGCAGCTGCAGCGGCACGATCCGCGAGATGTTGCCGAGGGTGTCGCTGCCACGATCGCCATAGGCCTCAGCGTCCGGCAGCTCGCCCACCCCAACGCTGTCGAGCACGATCAGAATCACCCGGTCGGGCGTCAGGTCACTCGGAAGGAGTCGACGAGCATTCTATCGATCCTTCGACCCACCTTCGACTCCTTCGCCGCGTTCGAGTTCGGAGACGACGCGCGCGATCGTGTCGGCGCGCTCGCCGGGCGCGTCGATCCAGCGCAGCCCCGGTTCCTTCCTGAACCAGATCAACTGACGCCGCGAATACCGCCGGTTTTCCCGCACGATCAGCTCGCGGGTTTCACGCTCGCCACGGATCCCGTGCAGGTGCTCGAGCGCCTGCTTGTAGACCAGCCCCGTGAACGGCAGCGCGGCTTCCGGGACGCCGCGCCCGAGCAGCCCGCGCAGTTCGTCGAGCAGGCCCGCGGCAAATTGTGCGTCGACGCGGCGCGCCACGCGCGCGGCGGTCAGCTCCGCGGGAATGCGCAGGGCAAACGCGATGACCTCGTAGTCAGCAATCGGCGACGTGGTGCCGGCGAAGTGCTCGGTCAAGGGACGGCCGGTCACGATCCAGACTTCGAGCGCACGCACCAGCCGCTTGACGTCGCGCACCTGAATCCGCGCGGCCGAGGGCGGGTCCACGGCTGCGAGCCACCGATGCAGGCACTCGGGGCCTCGCCGCGCCGCGATCCCGTCGAGCCGCCGCCGCAGCCCGTCGTCGCGTCCCGGCCCCTCGAACAGCCCGCGCGTCAGCGCCCGGAAATAGAAGCCCGTCCCGCCGACGAGGATCGGCAGCCGGCCGCGCGCCGTGATGTCGCGAATGACCCGCGCCGCCTCGCGCGCGTACCGCGCCGCCGAATACTCCTCGGTCGGCTCGACGAAGTCGATCATGTGGTGGGGAATGCCGCGGCGCGCGGCGACGGGCACCTTGTCGGTGCCGATGTCGAATCCGCGATAGACCGCCGTCGAATCGCAGCTGACCACTTCGCCGCCGAAGCGTTCGGCGACCGCGATGCCGAGCGCGCTCTTGCCGGTCGCCGTGGGACCGACGATCGCGACGAGGCGCGGGCGCGTCACCGCGACAGCTGACTCGCGACGACGTAGATCACGAGCGCCGTCAGCGCGAGAACCAGGCCGACCTGCTGCGCGCGCGTGGGACGCCTCACTGCGGAATCGTCCCCGCCGGGGGAAATTCGTTGATGTAGAAAGTGACGGTCATCTGCATCTGCTCGTCCGGATACTCGGCCGGCAGCGGCATCGTCGGGTTCGACTGCAGGAGCGCGTTGTAGGCCGAGGTCGTGAACGCCTTCACGTCAGAGGGGCGCACGATCTGGAGGTCGGTGATCGCGCCGTCGCGGTGGACGTAGAACGTGAGGACGACGTTGCCGTGCAGCGACATCGACGCGTAGGGAATGAACCAGTTGCGGTAGACCTGCGCGCGGAACCGCCGCAGCCACGCCCCGAAGTCGACGCCCTTGCTGTCGAACTGAAACGACGGGCCGAGGCTCCCGCTGCCCTGCACGTTCTGCAGCGACTCGCCCTTCGCGTATCGCTGCACGTTGCGGATCGCGTCGCTCAGGATCCCGGGAGCGGGACCGCGGGCGGGATTGTCGCGATCGGGATCGTTGCGGGCGATGGTCGCGACGGGCGAATTCGGCAGCGTCAGCGCGTCGGGATTCGACGGCCCCTGGTTCTGCGCGGCGCCCTGATCGCCGCTCGGCGGCGCGGCCGGCTCCGGTTGCCCGGGCTGCGCCTCGGCGATCACGTTCTCCGGCGTGTTGCCTCGCGAAAAGGGCATGTCGTTCCTGGGGTCGCGCGGCCGCTCCCTGGTCTGCCGGCGTGCGTCCTGATCCGACAGATCACGGACCTGCGGCGGCGGTTTCTCGGGCTTCAGCCTGGGCTCGGCGAAGACGAACTGCGCACGGCTCTTCAAATCGTCCATCTCGCGCCGCCGCTGCTCCTCGAGTGCTTCCTCCTGCCGCGCGTACATGGCTTTCACGAATGGCAGGTGCGGCCACACGAGCAGCAGGATCACGACGGCGAGATGGAAGATGATCGCCAGCAGGACCGCTTCGCGCCGCGAGATGGGGCTCTCGAGCGACGGGGTCTCCGGCCGGAGATCCTCGAAATCGAAGTACATCAGGAACTTACGTCCGATTATAACAGGCGCGAAGACTCAGCGGCGCGTCGCCACGTACAGATAGACGATGCCGAACGAGAGCGGGACGGCCCGTACGCCGGAGAAGCCGTGTGCAGCCATGATGGCAGCGAAGCGATCGGGCGGCGGAAACGCGCCAACGGAGGCGGGCAGGTACGAATACGCGCTGTCGTGCTTCGACACGACCCGGCCGACGCGCGGCAGCAGATGCTGGAAGTACCAGCGGTAGAGCGTGCGAATGCCGGG
Source organism: Acidobacteriota bacterium (assembly GCA_013362195.1). Taxonomy (GTDB): domain Bacteria; phylum Acidobacteriota; class Vicinamibacteria; order Vicinamibacterales; family 2-12-FULL-66-21; genus QHWT01. Next base: position 6,500 of record JABFWM010000442.1, on the reverse strand, counting down.
AATGCGCGGCTCGCCGAACTCCAGGATGGCGAGGCGTCCTCCCGGCTTGACGACGCGCGCCAGCTCGCGCAGCGCGAGCTCCGGCTCGGCCACGTTGCGAATGCCGAACCCGATCGTCGCGGCGTCGGCCCAGCCGTCGCGCACCGGCACACGGGTCGCGTCGCCGCGCACCAGAAAGACGCCCCGATCGCAATGGCGCGCGCGCACCTTCTGCCGACCGATCGTCAGCATCGCGGCGGAGAAATCCACGCCCACCACCTGCACGCCGTCCGCAGCGGCGCGTGCCGCGATCGCCAGATCCGCGGTGCCCGTGCAGACGTCCAGCACGCGTGCTTCGGGCGCGAGTCCGAGCTCGCGGATCGCGCGTGTACGCCACCTCGTGTCGAGGCCGGCGCTGAGGAAGTGATTCAGGAAGTCGTAGCGCGCCGCGATCGCATCGAACATCGAGGCAATGCGCTGCGGGGACTTGTCAGGCGCGACAGGCACGCACCGTGTATTGTACGTGCCGCGGCACGACGGCGGGATTGAATCCGCTCAAGGCTTCCATTTGGGATAGAGCGTCTGATCGAACCCCAGCGCGCTGATGATCTTGCCGGCCATGAAGTCGGCGAGCTCGTCGAGGCTCTTCGGCATCTGGTAGAACGCCGGCATGGCGGGCATCATCATCGCGCCCGCTTCGGCGCACAAGACCATGTTGCGCAGCTGCGGGAGACTCATCGGGGTCTCGCGCGCGACCAGCACGAGCCGCCGCCGTTCCTTCAGCATGACGTCCGCGGCGCGCTCCACGAGATTGCGTGACAGCCCGTGCGCGACGCCGGCAAGCGTCTTCATCGAACAGGGGACGATCGCCATCCCCTCGCAATCATGGCTGCCGCTGGCAATCGTCGCGCCGAGATCGCGGTTGCTCAGCAGCGTGTAGCTGCCGCGCCGCGCCGTGTCGCCGTACCGCTCGACCAGATACTCGCGGAGGCGATCGACGGTCGCCCGCTCCCCCAACTCGTCGCGCAGCAGCCGGCGTCCGTACTCCGACACGACGAGCTCGACGTGGCAGTCGCGCTCGAGCAGCGCCGCGAGCGTCCGGACCGCGTAAAGCGCACCGCTGGCGCCGGTGATCGCGAACGCGAACGTCCGCCTGCGCGCCTCAGCGGACATCGCCGCCGCGAGGGGAAGCGTTACCGCACATAGAGCGATGCCGCGGTCGCAAGGAAATACAGGATGCCCACGTAGCCATTCAGGTCGAAGGCGCGCTTGACCTGCGAGAGATCCTGCTCGCTGACCAGCGACTGCTCGTACACGAGGAGGACGCCGACGACCGCGACGCCCGCGAGATAGAGCGGCCCGAGATCGGCCACGGCGGCAAGCGCCGCGAGACATGCCACCGCAATGACGTGCATCACGCGCGACATCAGCAGCGACTGCCGCACGCCGAAGCGGACCGGGATCGATCGCAGCCCGGCCTGGCGATCGCAGTCGATGTCCTGGCAGGCATAGAGAATGTCGAACCCGCCGACCCACGCGCCGATCGCCGCACCCAGCAGCCAGGGCTCGAGCGCGCCAATCGGCCCGCCCGCCGCGAGCCAGCCGCCGACCGGCGCGACCGCCATCGCCAGCGCGAGAAAGAACTGCGTGTACGCCGTGTAGCGTTTCGCCAGTGAGTACCAGAACACGATCCCCAGCGCCACCGGCGACAGCACGAAACAGATCCAGCCGAGCGCCCAGGCCGAGGCCACGAACACCACCACCGCCGCGACAATGAACGCGATCGCTTCGCGGCGGGTCATCGCGCCGCGCGGCAGCTCGCGCATGGCCGTGCGTGGGTTGCGGGCGTCATACCCCGCGTCGACGAGCCGGTTGAACCCCATCGCCGCGCTCCGCGCCGAGACCATCGCGATCACGATCCACAGCAGGCGCCACCAGAGCTCTCGTGCCGGCAGCGGCCGGCCCTCGGCGCCGCCTTGCACGAACGAGGACTGCAGCGCCAGCAGCGCGCCCGTCAGCGCGAACGGCAGCGCGAAGACGCTGTGGCTGAATCGCACGAAGGAGAGATAAGTGCGCAGGCGGTTCAAGGGTTCAACGGTCCACAGCGTTCGGAGTTCGGGCGCGATCCGGGTCGAGCCACTGGATGTCACCGGCGGCGACGCCGCTGACCAGGTATTCTTCCACATCTGCGAGACCGGGCGAGAGACGGACCGCGAGCAGTTCGGCGCGTTTGCCGGCGGTCAGCGTGCCGAGCTCGGCGGCGAAGCCGAGCGCGTCGGCGCCCGACAGCGTCGCGCTGCGCAGGATGTCGCGCGCGGCGACGCCGGGGGCGAGCCGGCGGACGAACGCCATCTCCCTGAACATGTTCAGATCGTCGACGCTGGCCAGACTGTCGGTCCCGATCGCCACGCGCACGCCCGATCGATAGAAGCGCTCGATCGGCGGTGCGCCCGCGCCGGTCCACCGGTTGCTCCGCGGGCACGTCACCACGGTGGCCCGCGCAGTCGCCAGGCGCGACAGATCGCCGTCGGTGAAATGGACGCCGTGCACCGCCAGAAGGTGCGGCCGCAGCAGACCGAGACGCTCCACGTATTCCACCGGTCCGCAGCCCGGGGGCGTCCATGACGGGTCCCAGGCGCCAAGCGACATCAGCAATTCGCGCCAGGGGCCGCGGCCGTCGCGCAGGAACTCGATCTCGGCGGCCGATTCGCCGAGATGGATGCTGAGCGGCGCGTCCGCGTTGCGCTCAGCGATGGCGGCGAGGAGCGCGGGCGAGACGGAATACGGCGCGTGCGGAGCAATCGTCGGGCGCAGCCGCGCCCTCGGCGTCAGCGCGCGGATCTGCGCGGCGGCGGCCGCCAGCACGTCGCCGGGGTTCGCCTTGAAGCCGAGGACCTCGCGAAACAGCACCGCCGCGAGATCGCTGTCGGCGAGCGGATCGAACGGCGCCAGCGTGTTCGTGACGTCGCCGACCAGGCAGGTGCCGGACGCGCGCGCCTCGGCGATCGCGTGCACGATGGGATCGGACGGCTCGGCGGGGACGGCCCGGCGAAGCGCGATCAGCGACGCCGCCCACGACGGCATGTCGCCGGCGGGCGGCACCCGGCCACGCATCCACGACAGTTCGAGATGGGTGTGGGCGTTGACGAGACCGGGAAGGATCGCGACGTCCCCGAGGTCGTCGGCGGCTTCGCCGGCGCTGGCGCCCACCGAGACGATCGCCCCGCGGTCGACCGCCACGACGCCGTGCGGGATGGGAGGCGCGTCTATGGGCAGCACCCAGGCGGCCCGGTACCGCCTCATTGCTGGTTGCGGAGGGCCTTCTCGGCCGCGCTGCGCGCCGCGTAGCGATCGATTTCCGGGGCGCGGCTGGTGTCGCCGTCCGCGCGTGCGACCGCGAGCTCGAGGACGCGCGGCACCTGGCGCTCCCGGAAAAAGGGCCCGCCGAGCCGCTCGTAGTGCATGTTGCGGCGCTGCGCGGTGAAGCCGGCGTTCTCGATGTTGCGCACGATCTCGACTTCGTCCATGCAGTAGCTCGCCCCCGCCGCGCGCACGACGTTCTCCTCGATCATCACGCTGCCCATGTCGTTGGCGCCGAACGCGAGACTGAGCTGCCCGACTTTTCCGCCTTGCGTCACCCACGACGCCTGCAGACTCGGAACGTTGTCGAGGACGATCCGCGCGAGCGCGAGCATGCGCAGATATTCGAGTCCGGTCGCTTCGGTCCCGCCCAGCTCCGTGTGCTCGGGCTGATAGCTCCAGGTGATGAACGCGGTGAATCCGCCGGTCTCGTCCTGCACCTGCCGCAGCCGAAGCAGATGCTCGATCCGCTCCTCGACGGTCTCGACGTGCCCGTACATCATCGTCGCCGTCGTCCGCAGTCCGGCGCGATGGGCGTGGCGCATCACCGACAGCCATTCGTCAGCGGTCGCCTTCCCATAGCAGTTCAGCAGCTTTCTGACGCGATCGACGAGAATCTCGGCGCCGCCGCCAGGGATGCTGTCGAGCCCGGCCGCGATCAGCCGATCAATCACCTGCGGGATGGTCAGGCGCGACAGCCGGGTGAGATGGATGACTTCCGGCGGCGAGAGCGCGTGGAGACGAAACGCGGGATATCGCTGCTTCACGGCGCGGAACAGATCTTCGTACCATTCGATCGGCAGGTCCGGGTTGTGGCCGCCCTGCAGCAGCAGCTGGACGCCGCCGAGCGCGATCGTCTCGTCGATCTTCCGGAAGACCTCCTCGAACCCGAGCACGTACCCGTCCGGCGATCCGACGGGCCGGTAGAACGCGCAGAAGTTGCACCGCGCCACGCAGACGTTCGTGTAGTTGACGTTGCGATCGATGATGTAGGTGACGATGCCGTCGGGATGCTTGCGGGCGCGGATGCCGTCGGCCAGCGTGCCGAGAAGCGGCAGCGGCGCGCCACGATACAGCTCGACGGCCTCGGCGCCGCTGATGCGCCCGCCGCCGCGAATTCTTGCCGCTATCGAATCGATGTTCATCGTCCGTGGCGGGCCTGAAGAGCCGCCCTGCATCTGTACGCGCCGGGTCTAAAGACCCGGCCTACGTTGATCCGCCGGGTCTAAAGACCCGGCCTACGTCTGATCCGCCGGGTCTGAAGACCCGGCCTACGTGTGATCCACCGGGTCTGAAGACCCGGCCTACGTCTGATCCGCCGGGTCTGAAGACCCGGCCTACGTCCCAGCCGACACGTGGCGGTTGATTCCCCGCTACACCTGAACCCCGGCAAAGAACTCCACCGGGCGTGCGCCGTCGATGAGGCTGTGCCGCGCCGCGAGCTCGTAATAGCGCCGCAGGCCCGCGGCCTCGCGCTCGCCGAGGCGGTACTGGATATTGTCCCTCAGATAGGCCCGGCACAACGCGGCGCGCGCCGGGCCGCAGTACGCGGCGGCAATCGCATCGCCGTTGGCGACGCCCGCATCACGCGCCTCCTGCAGCTGCTGCACGTGCGCGGGTGACAGGGCGTCGGGCCGCCCCGCCCACACCGCCCAGACGAACGGCAGCCCGGTCATGCGCGTCCATTCGGCGCCGAGATCGAGTTTCATCAGCCCCGCGGCGGTGTGGTCCAGGAAGAGCGCCGGGTCGCCGATGAGGAGCGCCGCATCGCAGCCCTGAACGCGCGCCGCGGCATCCGGCGCCATCGCGGTGAACACCGGGTCGATGTTCCACCACTCGCGGCACAGCACCCGGGTCAACGCCGCCGACGTGCGCGAGCTCGTGTCGAGCGCAACCGTCCGCACGTCCTCGATCGGCGCGCGCGTGAACAGCGCCACGGAGGCCACCTCGCCGTCGGACACGATGCCGAGGTCCGGGACGATGCGGTACTCGTCGGCTGCGCGTTGATACTCGATCGACGGGATCATCCCGAGATCGATGTCGCCCGCGTGCAGCAGCGCCGCACACGTCGACGGCACGTCAAACCGTACGGAGAACAGGTCGCGCTGCGTGTCGAGGCCATACACGAGGGGCCTCGCGTTCAGGTACCCAACCGCCCCCAATCGAACAGTCCGTGTCATTCCCGTCCATTCCTTGTCAGATATCCGTGTGCATCCGTGGCGGATCACTCAATCGCGTGGTGCAAAGAATCCGTCGCGCTCCACCGCCTCGAGGCCCGCGGCGGTAATGTTGGCGCGGATCTCTTCGAGAGGACTCCGGCGGCGTCCCAGGTCGCCTTGCAGCGGCGACACCGCGTCCACGTCGTCGGCGCCCATCGTCAGCGCGACCTGCGCGAGCTTGGGCCCGTAAAGGGCCCAGTCGACCTGGATCGACTCCACGTCGTCGAGGAGCAGACGCGCGGCCGCAATCGTCTTCACGTCATCGTAGCCAGTCGATGGATGCGCGATCGACGAGGTCCGCGGCAGCGGAGCAAAGACGCGGATGCCGCCGACGGCGCGCTGAAGATCGGCGACGCGCTGGATGAGCACGCCAGGCACCGGAACATCGCGGGCATCGTTGGCGGCCGCGTCCACCGTCACGCGCGGCACCTTGACCCCCGCATCGTGCGCGGCACGGATGATGGCCGCGGCATCCGGCAGCCGATCGACAGGCGCCTCGGCGACCGCCTGGAGGCCGGCGTCGTGAAGAGTGGCGAACAGCCGCGGCAGCTGGCCGGGCGCCAGGGCGACGAGGTCGGCGAGAGAAAACGCGGTGACGGGTGTGCCGCGCGCGAGCGTCAACGCACGGGTGACCGCATCCACGGCGGCATCGATCGAACCCGGGCGGCCCACGACGCGAACCTCACCGGCGGCCGCCGATGGCGGCAGCGACGCGGGCACCGCGTCGACGTGCACCTCGAGCACGCGTACGAAGGTCGTCCGCGCGCCGTGGCGGCGGCGCCGCTCGTCGTCGCCGCGCGCCCCGATCGCAATCAGATCGCGTCCGCCGAGGAGCGCCTCGGCTTCTTCCAGCGTCATCGCGGTCATGGCTTCCATCCCTGCCGTATGCGGCGCCAGATCTCCTCGGCGCGCCGCGCCGCCGCGTCGGTGGTCCTGATCCGC
>JABFWM010000277.1 GCA_013362195.1 Acidobacteriota bacterium | reverse complement strand
GACAGAGACAATTGTGACAACGATCTTTATGATCGCCTTGATGTCTGCGGATTGGCGTCGTCCACGTAAGCGGTGCTCAACTCCAGTGCGGTCGTCGCGTTTGCTTCCCAAGGCGCAGCGTCAGCGGCCCGGTGGTTCAGGCGCTAAGGGCTCGGACGGCGGGACGATCGGCTGGCGTGGGCAAGCGGAGGGCACTCGCCGGCAGTGTGACAACGGCGACCGTGTTGCCTGTCATGTCGAAGAACTCGAGCGAGTAGCCTTCCTCGCCGGCGTCAGGAACGACATGGCGCTCCACGACGGTACCGACGTCGCCGGCACGGAGGCCGCTCTCGGGGACATCGCGGGTCAAGATCACCTCGGCGTACATCTCGAAGGCCACGTTCTACCTCGGATACATGGTCATAAATCGCGGAACATCGGTGCCAGTGTCAACCTGCCAGACCGAACAAAACTGGACACGGCTGCCGTTGGGCGCCCTGATCGGTCCCACAATCTCATACACGACGCCGTACGCGTTCTCATGCGTCCGTGTGACTTCGAGCGAAAGGTGCTGAGCGCGCAGATCCGACTCGAGGACCTGCGCAGCGTCGGATCGATATCCCAGACTGAGCAACAACCTCGCCTTTGCGGCACCCCGCTTGTGCGACATGTTCAGCAGGTACGCCGTAAGCTTGTCGCCTGCAATTATCGCGCGATTCGCGTTTGGAACCGTCATCTCTGCTCTGTCGCGAGGGTATCAGTCAGAAACACCGTTGAAGCCTGAACGCAATGGGCCTATAAGGTCAGGAGCAGCACCTGGTCGGCTGCCGGCCCGTTGCGGTGTTGGGGCACACGGGCCGAGTCCAGATCTCGATCGCGCTCAGCGCGCCGAGCAATGGTTCGCTACAGGCCATGCGCTGAGCGCCGCGGCGGCACGCCCCGGCGCCTCGGCACTCCTCCGAACAGCCCCTCGCAGACGCTGCGAGGGCGTCTTCACGGACAACGCAGCCGCAGGGTCACCGCAATGAGGAGCGATGTCTGACGCTCGATCGAATGATCCACGCGAGTGCGGCGTGCCTCAATCGCCCGCGCGATTTCCTGTCGGGCCCGGCCAGTCCGGTGACGTCAAGCACCTCCGCGATCCGCTGACGGCGCGCGACGCCACGTCGGCGATGGACCGGATACAATCGACAGGATGATCTCCCACGGCAAGCGCTGGAAGTATGCCTTCCGCGCGTTCTTCTCGTTGATCGTGCACGGCCGGATTGCCGACGACATCCTGGCAGCGCTCCAGCCAGCCAGGGCCACCGCATCACCATCCGCGCCGACGCCCGCCCCGGCGGCGGCCGAGTCCAGCGATCGCGCGGTTCAGATCATGGCCCTGCTCCAACGCGACGGACGGCTCGTGGACTTCCTGATGGAAGATCTGTCGGCCTACGCCGACGCGCAGATCGGGAAGGCGGTCCGTGACGTCCACGCGGGCTGCCGCGAATCGCTGGGCCGCTACATGACGCTGGCGCCGGTCGTGAACGAAGAGGAAGGCCATCAGACGACGATCGCGCCGGGCAGCGATCCGGCGCGGGTCAAGGTCGTCGGCAACGTCGGCGCTCCTCCGGTTCGCGGCGTGCTCCGCCACCGCGGATGGGAAGCGGTTCGCGTCGATCTTCCGCCGCTTCCGGCCGCGGGCCGCACGATTGTCGCGCCGGCGGAAGTCGAAGTCGGCTGATCGAGTCGCGCCGTGAGCTCGCGCTTCGTCGTCGGCATCGATCTCGGCACGACCAACTCGGCGCTCGCCTGCGTGGACACGTCGCAGGGCGAGAGCGCGCGGGTCGGCGTGCTGAACATTCCTCAGCTCGTCAATCCCGGGGAAGTTGCGGCGCAGCCGCTGCTGCCGTCGTTTCTCTACGCGCCCGGGTCGCTCGATTTTGCGGCCGGCAGCACCGCCCTCCCCTGGGATCCGACGCCGCAGCACATCGTCGGCGAGCTGGCCCGCCGGCGCGGCGCCGAGAACCCCTCGCGTCTCGTCGCGTCCGCAAAGTCGTGGCTCTCGCACGCGGGCGTGGATCGCACCGCAGCCATCCTGCCGTGGGGATCGTCGGACGATGTTCCGCGCATGTCGCCGGTCGACGCCTCCGCCGCCTACCTGGGGCACCTGGCCGCCGCGTTCGACGCTGGCGTCGCTGGCGGTCGCGTCGAGCAGTCGCTCGCACACCAGGACGTGCTGCTGACGGTGCCGGCGTCGTTCGACGAGGAGGCGCGCGAGCTGACGCTGCGCGCCGCTCACGCCGCCGGAATCGGGCACGTCACGCTGCTCGAAGAGCCGCAGGCGGCCTTCTATGCCTGGCTCGACGCGCGTGGCGACGAGTGGCGCCGCCGCGTGAAAGCGGGCGACCTCGTGCTGGTCTGCGATATCGGCGGCGGCACGACCGACTTCAGCCTCATTGCCGTCGCCGAACGCGATGGCGAGCTGACGCTCGAACGCGTCGCCGTCGGCGATCACATCCTGCTCGGCGGCGACAACATGGATCTCGCGCTCGCGCGCCTTCTGCAGGGCCGGCTCGAAACCGCAGGCCATCGAGTCGACACCTGGCAGCTGCACGGGCTGTGGCATCAGGCGCGCGCCGCGAAAGAAGCGCTCCTGACGAACCCTGCCGAACGCGAGCGGCCGGTCACGCTGCTCGGCCGCGGTTCGAAACTGATCGGCGGAACGATCTCGACCGTGCTCACCATCGACGACGTGAACAGCGTGCTCCTCGATGGCTTCTTTCCGGCGGTCTCGAGCCAGGAGATGCCGGCACGCCAGCGCAGGGTCGGCTTGCAGGAGATCGGTCTTCCCTATGCCGCCGACGTGGCGGTCACGAGGCACCTCGCACGATTTCTGCGGCAGCAGGCTGAAGCCGGACGCACCGCCGCGGGTGTGCGGCGCGGCGCCAGCGGCCTCGCGTGCCCCACGCACATCCTGTTCAACGGCGGCGTGATGAAGGCCGAGCGGCTCCGCGCGCGAACCGTCGACGTGCTGAACTCCTGGCTTCGCGAGGAGGGATTCGAGCCGCTCGATTCCCGCCACGTCCTGGACGCGCCGGATCTGGAGCATGCCGTCGCTCACGGCGCGGCCTACTACGGCCTCGCCCGGCGCGGACGCGGGATCCGGATCCGCAGCGGCGCACCGCGCAGCTACTACATCGGCATCGAGAGCGCGATGCCCGCGGTCCCCGGCCTGCCCGCTCCATTGAAAGCGCTGTGCGTCGTGCCGTTCGGCATGGAGGAAGGCACGAGCGCACCGCTCGCAGGACGTGAGTTCGGGTTGATCGTCGGCGAGCCCGCCGAGTTCCGCTTTCTGAGCTCCACCGTCAGAAAAGCGGATCCGGTTGGCGCGATGATCGAGGACTGGGGCGACGATCTGGAGGAAATGAGCCCGCTCGAAGTCACGTTGTCGGACGGATCCCGGGATGCCGTGGTGCCGGTCACGTTGGAAAGCCGCGTCACCGAGGTCGGCACACTGGAGTTGTGGTGCGTCGCGAAGGGCGCGGCCGCCGGCGAGCGGCGCTGGAAGCTCGAGCTCAATATCCGGGAGAGAGAGCCCTGACCACAGGCACCGCCGCGCCCATCATCGGGATCGATCTCGGGACAACGAACTCCGCTCTGGCCTGGTCGATTCGGCGTGGTCCGATTCACGTGTACGACGTCCCGCAACTCGTCGCGCCCGGCGAGATCGCCCGCCGCGCCACGCTCCCTTCCTTTCTTTACGTCCTCGACGCTGCCGAACGCGACAGCGGCAGCGCGCGCCTGCCCTGGGATCCGGCGCCCTCGATCGTTGCCGGCGTGTTCGCTCGCGATCAGGGCGCGCTGGTCCCGTCGCGCCAGATCGCCTCGGCGAAGTCCTGGCTGTCCAACGTTCGCGTGGATCGAACCGCGGCGCTGCTTCCGTGGGACACCGAGAGCGGGCCAAAGCTGTCGGCCGTCGAGGCATCCACTCGCGTGCTCGCACACCTGCGGGATGCCTGGAATCACGACCACCCGTCAGCGGACGCCGCGCTGCGGCTGGAACGCCGCTCCATCGTCCTGACCGTACCGGCCTCGTTCGACGAAGAAGCGCGAGAGCTGACCGTGCAGGCGGCACGCGACGCCGGCTTCGAACAGCTCGTCCTCCTCGAAGAGCCGCTGGCCGCGCTCTACGCCTACATCGCGCGTCACCATCGCGGGCTTGCCTCGACCATCGGCGACGGCGCGCTGATCCTGGTGTGCGACGTGGGTGGCGGCACCACCGACTTCAGCCTGATTCGCGCCGCCGTCGAACGAGGCCGCGTCGCGTTCGAACGGGTCGCGATCGGCGAACACCTGCTGCTCGGCGGCGACAACCTCGATCTCGCGCTGGCGCGGCTGATCGAACACAAGCTCGGAGATGGCGGCAGGCTCTCATTGGCCCAGCGCCAGATCCTGCGCAGAAAGTGCACCGCCGCAAAGGAACAGCTCCTGTCGGACTCGAGCATCGAGAGCGTCACGATCACGCTGCTGGGTTCGGGACGCGGTGTGGTTGGCGGCGGCATGAGCGCCGAGCTCGCACGCCACGAGGTCGTCGACACACTCCTGAACGGGTTTCTCCCGGTCGGCGAACCAGACGACGTACCGGCGCGAGACCGGCGCGCGGGCCTGCGCGAGCTGGGGCTGCCCTATGAGCCCGAGCCGGCGATGACCCGGCACCTCGCCGCCTTTCTCGCGAGGGCCGCACGAACGGCCGGTGCCCCGTTCCTCGCTCGTCCCGATGCCGTCCTCTTCAACGGCGGCTTCTTCGCGCCCGCGATCGCCAGGGATCGAGTACTCGACGCGCTGGCACGGTGGTTCGGCGACAGGCCGCGCGTGCTCGAGAACGAGCGGCCCGAGTCGGCGGTCGCGATCGGCGCGGCGTTCTACGGGCGCCTGCGACAGGGTCCCTCCCAGGCCAGATCGCTGCTCATCCGCGCCGGCAGCGGGCGCGCGTATTACATAGGGATTCAGGGTCCCGGATCCGCGCCATCGACAAGCGGCCTCGACGCGATCTGCATCCTGCCTCGAGGGACGCAGGAAGGATCGCGGTTCGCGCTCGATCGCGAATTCACCATCACGACGAACCAGCCGGCCGCGTTCACGCTGTACAGCAGCCGCCTGCGCAACGACGAGGTGAACACGCTCGTGACGCTGACGGATGACGACGAGATGATGCGGCATGCGCCGCTCGTGACCGCGCTCCGCTTCGGCAAGCGTTCGCGGCGGGTGCCGCTTGCCGTTCGCCTTGCGGTCTCGTTCACCGAGACGGGCACGCTCGAGCTCTGGTGCGAATCGCGCACCACCGATCACCGCTGGCGGCTCGCGTTCAACCTGCGCGGCATCGAAACGGACGGTCTCGATGATGACGACGCCGGCGAAGTGGCGGACGAGGCTGCGCCACAGGTCGTGGTCGCGGATGACGCGCTCGAGCAGGCGGCGGCGCTGATTCGACAGGTGTTCGATCCGGTTGCGGCGGGACGGCAGCCGGAGTCCCTGGTCGGCGAACTCGAAGACGCGCTCGGGCACGGCAAACATGCCTGGCCGCTCGTGCCGAGCCGCCGGCTCGCCGACGTCTTCATCGAGGTCGAACGCGGCCGCCGCAAGAGCGCGGCGCACGAAGCGCGATGGCTGAACCTGACGGGTTTCTGTACCCGGCCTGGATTCGGAAGTTCGACCGATGCGTGGCGAGTGTCCGAATTGCGGAAGGTCTACGCCGCCGGCCTCGCCTTTCCGAAGGACGTGCAGAATCAGGTGGAGTGGATCGTTCTGTGGCAACGGGTCGCCGCCGGGTTCACCGCGGGCCAGCAGCGCGAGCTCGCGCAACGCATCGCCGGGCAGCTCGGTTTCGGACAACGGAAGCCCGCGCGGGTGAACCCGCAGATCGAGCGGGAGTCGTGGCGGCTGCTGGCGTCACTGGAGCGGCTCGAGAGCGCGTATCGCGCGCGGATCGGCGACGAGGTGATCGAGCGCGTCCGGCGCGAGCCGCGCAACGCGAGCTGGCTGTGGGCCCTCGGCCGCGTCGGCGCGCGCATCCCGTTGTATGGGCCGCTGAATGCCTGCGTGCCGCCAACCGTCGCGGAACGCTGGCTCGAACGGCTGCTTGCACTCAAGGAGATCACACCCGATGCTGCCGCCGCGATGACGCTCATCGGC
>JABFWM010000551.1 GCA_013362195.1 Acidobacteriota bacterium | reverse complement strand
TCAACTGATCCGCCGTGGCCTTGCGCGGCAGGGCGTAGGTATTGGGGAACAGATAGCCCTCGAGGTCCGGCGCCTGTGGATCGAGTGCGCGAACGAGCGCGGCATTCTTCGCCGCCTGGACGAAGGCGTCGGCGGTGCCGAACCCCCTGCTCTCGTAGAGCGCCGCCATCTGCTTGATCGTCAGCCCTTCGGGAAAGGTGATCGGCCTGACGTACACCTCGCCGCGCGCGATCTTGTCGATGACCTGGCGCGCGGAGAGCGGACGGTCGAAGCGGTACTCCCCCGCCTGCAGTCGCCGCCCTTGCCGTGACAACCAGATGGCCGCGCGAAAGCTGGTGACGTCGCGCACGATGCCTGCGTCCACCAGGCGGCGGCCGATCGAGCCCGGACCGGCGCCCGGCGGAATCTCCACGAACTGCTCTGGCGTCGCGTACCCTTTATATGGACGGTCGACGCCGGTATAGATCCAGATGCCGGCGGTCGCGGCAAGGACGATGAGAATCAGGACGAACAGGGCGAGGCGCTTCACTGAGAATGGTTCCCGTCGAGGGTCATGGCGCGAGGGCGATTGTCGAGGTAATCCTGCAAGATGATCGCCGCTGCCAGCGCGTCCACCTGCGCCTTGCGGCGCCGCCAGTCCCGCTCGCGCGCCGCGAGATGCGCGTCCGCTTCGTGGCTGGTCAGCCGCTCATCCTGAAGCGTAATCGGGATCACGACAATCGCACCGAGCAGGTCGGCGAGCTTGCGCACGCGCATCGTCTGCTCGTTCGGCTCGCCGCTCAGGCGGCGCGGCAGCCCGAGCACGATCGCCCCGAGCCCGCCCTCATCGGCCTCCAGCGTGCGGATCTCGTCGGCCAGGCGGGCCGCCGCGTGCCCGACGTCCGCGTCATTCGCGATCGTTTTCCATGGCGATGCAAGCAGGCCCGTCGGGTCCGAGAGCGCCAGGCCGATGCGCCGTTCCCCGTAATCGATGCCGAGCGCGCGCACGAAGTCGAGCGTAGCACACGGTATAATTCACGCTTCCGATGCCCTCATCTGCAAGGCTCGCCGCGATCGCGGGCGTGGTGGCCGCTGCCGTGCTCGTCGCGTGCACGGGCCCCGCGCGGCGCGGCCCCTCGACGTTCCCGCAGAAGCTCGTCATCCTCGGCTTCGACGGCATGGATCCGCACCTGGTGGAGCGGTGGATGCAGGACGGCAAGCTGCCCAACCTCTCCGCACTCGCGAAGCGCGGCGGGATGTTTCCGCTCACCACCACGCACTCGCCCGAATCACCGACGGCGTGGGCGTCGTTTGCGACCGGCGTGAACGCGGGCAAGCACAACATCTACGACTTCCTCGTCCGCGACACCACCACCTACCTGCCCGATCTCGGAATGGTGAAGCGGACGCCGCCGACGTTCCTCTTCGATTACATCCCGACGTCGAAACCCAGGCTCGAGTCGATCCGCGGTGGCACCTCGTTCTGGGTGACGGCGGGCCGCGCCGGCGTGCAGTCGAGCATTCTCACCGTGCCGGTCACGTTTCCGCCGGAGACGGTGCCGAACGGCGAGCTCCTGTCGGGGCTTCCGCTCCCCGACCTGCGCGGGACGATGGGCACGTTCTCGTATTACGCGACCGATCTGAGCCGCTACGAAGAGGGGAACACCGAAATGGGCGGCATCCTGCGACGGCTCGTCTTCGAAGGCGACGTCGCCAACGCCGAACTCGTCGGTCCGCCCAATCCCGTCGTCCGGCAGAAGATCGAAGCGATCCGCCGCAAAGGTCCGACGCTCACCGAGGCCGATCGTGCGCGGCTCGCGGAGCTGCAGGCGGAGCAGGACGTTCACGTGCCGTTCACGGTCCGGTGGGACCGCGCGTCGAAATCGGCGGTGCTCGACATCGAAGGACAGACGATCAAGCTCGCGCAGGGGCAGTGGTCGCCGTGGATCGACCTGACGTTCCGGATCAACATGCTCGTGCGGCTCGAGGGGATGGCGCAGATGCTGTTGATGAACGCGGGCAACGAGCTGCATCTCTACGTCTCCCCTGTTAATTTCAAGCCGGACAATCCACCGGTCCCGATGTCCTCGCCCGCGGGGTTCGCCGCGAATCTCTTCAAGCGGCTCGGGTACTACCGCACGCTCGGCTGGGCGGAAGCGACGTGGCCGCTCAACGAAGACCGCATGGACGAGAAGACGTTCATGGACGATCTGATGGTCGCGTTCGACGATCGGGCGAAGGTGATCCTCGATCGCGTCGACGCGAAGAACTGGGACGTGCTGGTCGGCGTCATCGAGTCGACGGATCGCGTGCAGCACATGATGTGGCGGCTCCAGGATCCGAAGCACCCGATGTACGACGCGAAGCTGGCCGGCGAGTTCGGCGACGCGATCGAGCGCGTGTACCGACGGGCCGACGACTTCGTCGGCGAGGTGGTGAAGCGGATCGGCCCTGACGTGCCCGTCATGATCGTCTCGGACCACGGGTTCCATTCCTGGCGGAAGGCCGTGAACCTCGACACCTGGCTCGTGCAGCAGGGCTACATGGTGCTCCAGGGGCAGCAGCCCGGCGACAAGAAGCTCGCGGATCTCTTCGGCGGCGGCACGTTCTGGGAGAACGTCGACTGGACGAGGACGCGCGCGTATGCGATGGGCATCGGGCAGATCTATTTCAACCTGCGTGGCCGCGAATCGCGCGGCATCGTGAGCCCGGGCGCCGAGGCGGCGCAGCTCGCGGACGAACTCCGCGCGAAGCTGCTGACGATGACGGATCCGGACGACGGGTCGCCAATCGTTCGCGCCGTCTACAAGCGCGACGACATCTATTCAGGCGAGTACCTGCGGAACGCCGCGGAGCTCCAGGTCGGCATGAACGAAGGCTATCGCGTGTCGTGGCAGACGACGCTCGGCGGATCCCCGCCGGGGATCGTGTATCCGAACACGAAGAAATGGAGCGCGGACCACGGCGGCTACGACTACGCGATCACCGGCGGCGTGCTGGTGACCAATCGTCCGATCGGCACGACGACGCCGCGGATCATCGACATCGCCCCGACGGTGCTGAAGTATTTCGGGGTGGCGATCCCGTCCGACATCGATGGCAAGCCGCTGTTCTGAGGCGGCGGGCGATCGCGTCGCCGCGGCCAGAACGGTGACAGTCACAGTTATCGCGGGGCTCCTGGCGATAACTGTGACTGTCACCGTTCTGATGGCGCAGGCGCCGGCCCAGGCCGACCGCGCGCAGACGGAAGCGCAATCCAAGCGCGTCGCCGATCGGCTCGCCGCCCTGCAGCGCGAAGCCGAATCACTCGCCCATCAGGAGCGGACGCTGCTCGTGGAGCTGCGCAAGCTCGAACTGGACCGCCAGATCAAGGCGCAGAAGCTCGCGCAGATCGAAGCGGACGCCGCGACCGTGCAGCGTCAGCTGCAGGCGACGACCACACGCGCGCACGCGCTCGAACGCGACGCCGAGCGGCAGCGCCCCGACGTCGAGGCGCGGCTCGTGCAGTTGTACAAGATGGGACGCGCCGGCTATTGGCGCCTGCTGCTCGCCGTCGACGATCTGCGGGAGCTCGGACGCGCCTATCGCACCGCCGCGGCGCTCGGCCGCATCGACCGCGACCGCATCGAGGAACATCGACGGACCGTTGCCGACCTGCAGCGCGAACGGCGGGCCCTCGAAGCACGCGCCGCCGAACTGCGCACGGTGCAGGCCCGCGCGCGCGAGGCCCGCCTGGCCGTCGACCGCGCCGTCGCGGCCCGGACGGCGCTCGTCAGCTCGATCGACGCGCGCCGCGACCTCAACGCGCAGCTCGCGGGCGAACTCCAGGTCGCGCAGCAGAAGCTGCAATCGTCGATCGCCCAGATCGCGGCCGGACGCGCGACGCCGGCGGTGGGTCTTCCGCTTCGTCCGTTCCAGGGCGCGCTGCCCTGGCCCGCCGACGGCGTCGTCACGAAGCGCGTCGGAGGGAAGGGACGGACCGGGATCGAGCTGTCGCTGCCGGAAGGCGAAGCCATTCACGCCGTTCATGAGGGCACCGTGGCCTATGCGGATCAGTTCACCGGCTACGGGAACCTCGTCATCATCGATCACGGCGATCGCTCGTATTCGCTCTACGGGCACCTCGACAGCCTGTCCGTGAAGCGAGGGGAGCATGTCGACCCGACGTCAACCGTCGGGCTGGCCGGGCGCAATCCCGCCGGC
Source organism: Acidobacteriota bacterium (assembly GCA_013362195.1). Taxonomy (GTDB): domain Bacteria; phylum Acidobacteriota; class Vicinamibacteria; order Vicinamibacterales; family 2-12-FULL-66-21; genus QHWT01. The sequence goes on along the minus strand of JABFWM010000551.1, from coordinate 1,989 downwards.
AATCCGGCCCTCTATTTCGAGCTGCGGATCGACGGTAAGCCGGTCGATCCCTTACAATGGCTGAAACGATGACGACCAAGACCCGCCTCTCCGTGCTCCTGATTTCGACGCCGGTGCTGGCGTTCGTCGTGCTCGGCGGCCTGCTCGGACGCGCGTCGACGGGCGACGACAAGCTCCAGCACCTTCGCGTGTTCGAGGACGTCGTCTCGTTGATCATGAACAACTACGTCGAGGAGGTGAAGGTCGACCGGGTGATGGACGGCGCGATGCGCGGGCTCGCCGACGGCCTCGATCCCGACAGCGCGTACCTCGACGCAAAGCTCGTCAAGGTCGCGGAGGCGGGCGGCACCGCCACCGGCGCGCCCGGGGACGTGGGCGTCGAATTGACGCGCCAGTACTACCTCCGCGTCATTGCCGCGCGCGACGGTTCGCCGGCGGCGAAGGCGGGCCTGCAGACCGGAGACTACGTGCGGGCGATCGACGGCAAGCCAACGCGCGACCTGTCGGTCTTCGAAGGCATGCGCATGCTGCGCGGCGCGCCGGGGTCGAAGGTGACCCTCACCGTCATCCGGGGCAACGCCGCGGAACCGCACCAGATCGAGCTCGTACGCGAGAAAACCCCGACGACGGCGCTCGTCGCGGGCCGCCTGATTGGCACCGATGTCGGCTACATCCGGGTCGGCTCGTTCGTCGGCGATGTGGCATCGCGTCTGCGCAGCCAGGCCCAGGAGCTCGAAAAGAATGGCGCGACGCACCTGGTGATCGACCTCCGCCGCGCCGCCGAGGGGCCGCTCGACAACGGCCTCGACGCCGCGCGCCTGTTCGTGAAGTCGGGAACGCTCGCGCTCAAGGCAGGGCGTGACGAAAAGGGCGCCCGCGAACCCATCAGCGCCCGCGAAGGCGACGGGGCGATCGCCCTGCCGGTCACGCTGCTCGTGACGACCGGCACGTCCGGGGCGGCGGAACTGTTCGCGGCGGCGCTCGACGGCAACACGCGCGCGGATCTCGTCGGGGAGCGGACGCTCGGCCGCGCCGGCGTGCAGAAGCTCGTGCGGCTGCCTGACGGCCGCGGCCTCTGGCTCACCTACGCGCGCTACCTGACACCCGATGGCCGCACGATTCAAGGCAAGGGCCTCAATCCCGATCTCGCCGTCGACGAGCCCGAAGCGGTCGAGATAGGCGAGGCGGCGCCGGCGGGAGATCCCGTGCTCGACGCCGCGCTGCAACGGATCCACAAAGCCGCGGCGTAAACGCCGCGATTCCTGTTGACCTCGCCGGATGGGCGTCATATAACCACGACCGCCCCATCCCGCCCGTGCGTCTCCTCCTCGAACGCGCGATTCGCGCCGCGGTCCTCCTCTTTGGCGTCTCGCTTCTGAGCTTCGTCCTGCTCGAAGCGGCGCCGGGCGATTTCTTCGACGAGCTGCGGTTCAATGGGCAGATCAGCCCCGATACGATCGCCGCGGTCCGCGCCGAGTACGGCCTCGACGCACCGCTGGCGACGCGCTACGCGCGCTGGGTGACCGCGGCGCTGCGGGGCCACTTCGGATACTCGCTGCAGTATCGCGTGCCGGTCGAACGACTGTTGTGGCCGCGCGCGGCGAACACGCTCCTGCTCACCGGCATCGCGCTGGCGCTGGCCTGGGGCATTGCGCTGACCGTCGGCCTCGCAACCGCCGTCTCCAGCCGCCGCTGGCCGGATCGGATCGCCGGCGCGATCGCGGCGGCGATGCTCGCGCTGCCCGACGTGTTGATCGCGCTCGTCCTGCTCTCCGTCGCGGCGCACAGCGGATGGCTGCCGGCCGGCGGCATGACGTCGCTCAATCGCGCGCCGGGCCTGGCGGCCGCCGCCGCCGACCTCGCGCGTCACCTGGCGATTCCGATCGTCATCCTCATCGTCTCGGTGATGCCGGGGCTGCTGCAGCACGTTCGCCATGCGCTGGCCGAGAGCATGCCGCCGCCGCTCGCGACCGCTCTGGCCGCGCGGGG
>JABFWM010000533.1 GCA_013362195.1 Acidobacteriota bacterium | reverse complement strand
ACCGCGGGCCACAGAAAAACACAAGAGACGCCACAGAGAAACACAAGAAAACGCCACAGAAGAACACAAGAAACGTCACACAGGAACACACGTCGGGCCACAGAAGGACACACCGCGGGCCACAGAAAAACACAAGAGACGCCACAGAAGAACACAAGAAACGTCACACAGGGACACACACGGGTCAGGGGCACAGAAGACACCACGAGGCCCGGGGGTGTTTCGTCGCGGCCCGTGGTGTTCGGACGCCGCCTAGCGGGAACGGTGTGCGCGGGTGATGGGGACCGACAGCGTGGCCTTGCGGCCCTGGCGGAGGATCTCGAGTCGCGCGGTCGTGCCGACCTTCGAGTCGGCGAGCATCCGCTGGAACTGTGAGGCGTCGTCAATCGCGCGGGCGTTGAACGCGATGATGATGTCGCCCGGACGCAGCCCGGCGTCCCACGCGTCGGAGCGGCGCGACATCTCGGTGACGAGCGCGCCGCGGGTGTCGGGCGCCTCGAGTTGTTCCGCGAGCTGCGCGTTCAGCGAGGAAATGACGACACCGGGGATCGTGCCGCGCTGCACTTCGCCGTACTTCAACAGGTCGTCCATGACGTGCCGCGCAAGGTTGCTCGGCACCGCGAAGCCGATGCCCTGGTAGCCCCCGGTCTCGCTGAAGATCGCGGTGTTGATGCCGACCAGCTCACCTTGCCCGTTGACGAGCGCGCCGCCCGAGTTCCCCGGATTGATGGCCGCGTCGGTCTGGATGAAGTCCTCGTACATCGCCAGGCGCCCTTCGAGCGTGCGGCCGAGCGCGCTGATGATGCCGAGCGTGACCGTCTGATTGAGCTGGAACGGGTTGCCGATCGCGAGCACCCACTCCGCCACCTTCAGTTTCGACGAATCCGCCCAGGGCAGCACCGGCAGTCCGCGGGCATCGATCTTCAACAGCGCGATGTCGGTCCCCTCGTCGACGCCGATGATCTTCGCGCGCAGCTCGCGCTTGTCCGCCATCACGACCGACACTTCAGCGCGGGCGTCGCCGACGACGTGGCTGTTGGTCAGGATGTAGCCGTCGCTCGACACGACGACGCCGGAGCCGAGGCTCTGCGAGACGCGGTTGCGATACCCGAACACGTCGTCGCGGTTGCCGAAGAAGTACTGGAAGAGCGGGTCGGACGCGGCCGGCGAGTTCGGCGTGCGCACCAGCTGCAGCGACGTGATGTTCATGACGCTGCTCACATCGCGCGCGGCGACGCCGGAGAGATCCGGCAGAGCGGCCGGCACCGACGGCGCGCGGTTCGCCGGCTGCGCCATGGGCGCGTGCGGCGGTGCGGTCGCCGCGGCGCTCTCGTCGGCGGTTCGCATGCGCCCGGTGAGCACCAGGCCGGCCGCGAAGCCGGAGAGCAGGAAGACGAGCGCGAAGACAGAGCGTCGCATGCGTCACCCTTCGATCTGGATGCGCCGCACCGGCGGGGCGGGGAGCTTCGGCAGGGTGACGGTGAGCACCCCCTGCTGCAGATCCGCCGAGACCTTGTCGGCCTGGATCGCGTCGGTGAATTCGAACGTCCGCGCGAAGCTGCCGTAGCCGCGTTCGAGCTGATGGTAGTGGCGGTTCGGGCCCTCGGCGGTCGCCCCGGCTCGGGCGCCGCGCAGCGTGATGCGGGTGTCTTCGATCGCGACGTCGATCTGATCGCGCGCGAGGCCCGGCACCTCGGCCGTGATCACGTACTGGTCCGCCGTTTCGTAGATGTCGATGGGAGGCGCCCAGGACGTGGGACTTTGCGTCGCGAGCCGCTCGAGACGCTCCTGCCACGCGCGCAGGTCGCGCAAGGGATCACACGGCATCATGGGATCGTAGCACGGCATCGGCGCGCTGTCCGGCGGGTGCGAAGACCCGCCCGGTGTTCAGTCGCATGGCGCGTCCGGCGGGCCTGAAGACCCGCCCCGCGTCAATCGCACGCAGGCCGGGCCATTGGACCCGGCAATGGTACAATTAGACGTTTGTCCCCGCGCCATGGGGACGTTTCAGGATCATGAGCTCAATTCAAGCGACTCGACTTCGCAAGGGCATGCTCGTCAAGGTCGGCAACGATCTGTTCCGCGTCCTCGACCTGCAGCACGTCACGCCCGGCAACCTGCGCGGCTTCGTCCGCGCCAAGTTCCGCAACATCCGCACCGGCGCGCTGTCGGACCAGAAGCTGCGATCGGAAGATTCCCTCGACCGCGCCGTGCTCGACGAGCGCGAGATGCAGTTCATGTACAAGGACGGCGAGTCCTATCACTTCATGGACACCGAGACCTACGAGCAGCTCCACATCGACGCCGAGGTGCTCGGCGACGCGGCGAGCTACCTGGTGCCGGAAGCGACGATCAAGGTGGAGTTCTACGGGTCCGAGCCGGTCGGCATCGAGCTGCCGCTGACCGTGGACCTGAAGGTCGACGACACGGTGCCGGGCATCAAGGGAGCGACGGCCAGCGCGCAGGTCAAGCCGGCGACGCTCGAGACCGGTCTCGTCGTGCAGGTGCCCCCCTTCATCAACGTCGGCGACGTCGTGCGCGTGAACACCGAGACGGGCGAGTATCTGAAGAAACTCTGATGGACGTCCAGCACCGACCCGGGGGCGGCTGGATCGAGGTCATCGCGGGCAGCATGTTCAGCGGCAAGAGCGAAGAGCTGATCCGCCGCCTGCGCCGTGCGCAGATCGCCAGGCGCAAGGTGCAGATCTTCAAGCCGCGCATCGACGATCGCTACAGCGGCGATCACATCACCTCGCACAGCGCGATGCGCATCGAGTCGCAGAACATCAGCAGCTCGCGCGAACTGCTCGGAGAGGTCGCGGCCGATACCGAGGTCGTGGGCATCGACGAAGCGCAGTTCTTCGATCCCGAGCTGCCGGCGGTGTGCAACATGCTCGCCGACCAGGGCAAGCGGGTGATCGTCGCCGGCCTCGATCAGGATTATCTCGGCAAGCCGTTCGAGCCGATCCCGCAGCTGCTCGCGATTGCCGAATACATCACCAAGACGCTGGCGATCTGCATGGTGTGCGGCGCTCCGGCGAACCACACGCAGCGCCTCGTCGCGAGCAGCGAACGCGTGCTCGTCGGCGCCTCCGGCACCTACGAAGCGCGCTGCCGCCACTGCTTCGACCCGCGGCTCGGACAGTAAGATAGCGGCCTGCGACGGTATGCACTGAGGGGGACCCCGGGACCCGTCCTGCGCGGGACCACGAGCGACGATCGATCACCCGCCGCGCAGGGCGTCGATGATCCAGCCAACCGGGCCCAGGCCCTGCGCCATCGGATCGCCCAGCCAGTCGGGCGGCGTCAGCCACACGAACGCGAGGATCGCGATCACCATCACGTCGTACTGCCAGGTCGCGCGTTCGTAGGTCCAGAAGAACGCGTTCCAGAGAATGCGCCCGGGAAGCGTCGCCGGGTTCTTCATGCGACGGCCTGCCGCGGCTGCCGCAGTTCTCGGTAGGTGTGAATCACGCGATCCGCGACCGTGAAGATCGACAGCACCAGGATCACCCACAGCACCGCCGCCATCCGGTTCGTGAACGCGCCGATCATGAAGAGGACGATGCGCTCGGGACGCTCCATGAACCCGACCTTGCACCTGGTGATCATCGATTCGGCGCGCGCCCGCGTGTAGCTCGTCATGATCGAGAACATCATCGCGAGCGACGTCACCATCACGTAGTCGGTCCGCCGCAGGTGCGAGTAGAGGTAGATGAGGCCGATGAACAGCAGGATGTCGGAGAAGCGATCGATCACCGAGTCCCAGAAGCCGCCGAACTTGCTCACCGCGCCGAGCTCGACCGCGACCTTGCCGTCGATGTAATCGAAGATGTTCGCGACGACCATGATGACGCCCGCGGTCACGAACCAGCCGAGGGCGAGCTGCCAGGCGGCGGCCGCGTTGATGATCACGCCGACGAAGGTGAGAACGTTCGGGTGGATGCGGAGCGCCACGCAGGCGCGAATGATCGCGCGCAGCGGGGCGTTGAAGATCCGCCCGATGAGCCCAGTGAAGGTCATGTCGCTGATATAATGGAAGGTTCAGAATTCCGCGAGAAACAACACAGTCTAGTCCATGCCGATCCAGGACCTCAAGGGGCAGATGGCCCGCTTGCCGGAGCAGCCCGGCGTCTACCTCTATTACAACGAGGCGGGCGACACGCTGTACGTCGGCAAGGCCCGGGTGCTGCGCGACCGCGTGCGCAGCTACCTGGGCGCGCACGGGATGAGCCCGCGGCACGACGCGCTGCTCGACGAAGCGTCGCGCCTCGAGTTCATCGTCACCGACTCGGTGGTCGAGGCGCTCGCGCTCGAGAATCATCTCATCAAGCAGCGCGCGCCCAAGTACAACATCCTGCTCCGCGACGACAAGAACTACCCCTACCTGCAGCTCACGACCGGCGAGGCCTTCCCGCGCGTCCTGGTGGCGCGGCGCGTCGAGAAGGACGAGCACTTTTACGCCGGGCCCTTCATGCCCGCCAAGCTCGGGCGCCGGACCATGGCGCTCACGCATCGGCTGTTCGGCATCCGATCGTGCAACGAGGTGATTACCGGCGAGCGTGGGCGGCCGTGCCTCGAATTCGACATCCGCCGCTGCATCGCGCCCTGCGTGCGGGCGATCTGCTCCGAGGAAAGGTACGGCGTCGCCGTGCAGCACACGAAATGGTTTCTCGAAGGGCGCAACGACGAGCTCGTCGCCGACTTGAAGGCGCGCATGAGCGACGCGGCGCGCGATGAACGGTTCGAGCAGGCGGCGCAGCTCCGCGATGCGATCCGCACGATCGAGACGGTCCGCCAGCGGCAGCAGAAGATGGCCGGCACCGAGCTCGGCGACCGCGATGCCTTCGGATTGAAGGTCGGACCGGCGGGCGCCGTGGTGCAGGTGTTCCAGGTCCGCAACGGGAAGGTGGTGGAACGCAGCGAGCTCGTCACCGATCCCGCGCACGACGCGGCGGTGGCGAGTGAACCCGGCAGCTTCCGCCTTCTGGCGGACGACGAGGTGCTGCAGGCGGCGCTCGAGCAGTTCTACGCGGAGCATCCCGCGCCGCCCGAGATCCACGTGCCGATCGAACTGCCGCCGGCCGACGCCGAGGTGATCGAGGCGTGGCTGACGGATCGGTCCGAATATCGCGTGCGCCTCGTCGTCCCCAAGCGCGGCGAGAAGCGCGGCCTGCTCGACCTGGCCGCGCGCAACGCGCAGGTCGCATATCAGACGCGTTTCAACGAGAACGTGGCCGCACACTACGACGCGCTCGAGACGCTCCGCGCCGTCCTGAACCTGCCGTCGATTCCGCGGCGGATCGAGTGCTTCGACATCTCCACGATTCAGGGCGCCGAGACGGTCGCGTCGATGGTCATGTGCGAAGACGGGCGGATGAAGCGCAGCGAGTATCGGAAGTTCCGGATTCGAGGCGCGAAGGGGGAGCGGCGCGGGGCGGAAAACCAGGACGGCGTTGCGAAGAGCGAAACCTCACTGCCGGACAGCGTGACGAGGACCGCGCCAACCGGTCCGACAAGCCCGGTTGCCACTCGCCCATCGCTCCTCGCCCCTCGCATTCTCGACGACTTCGCCTCGATGCAGGAGGTCGTGCTCCGGCGATATAAGAAGGTGGTCGAAGAGGGCGGGCCCTTTCCGGATCTGATCCTGATCGACGGCGGCAAGGGGCAGCTCGCGGCGGCCTACCAGGCGCTCGAGCAGCTCGGGCTGTCCAACGCGGTCGCGGTCGGGATCGCGAAGAAAGAGGAGCTGCTGTTCACCCGGGAGCACGTCGATCCGATCGCGCTGCCCGCCGAGAGCCCGGCGCTGCTGCTGATTCAGCGCATTCGCGACGAGGCGCACCGCTTTGCCGTCACCTTCCACCGCCAGTCGCGCACGAAGCGCGACCTGCAGTCGGCGCTCGACGCCATTGCCGGCATCGGACCGCGGCGCCGCAAGGCGCTCCTGACCGCGTTCGGCAGCGTCGCCGGCGTCCGCCGCGCGAATCGCGAGGAATTGACCGCGGTGGTTGGGGTAAAGTGCGCCGATGCCGTGCTCGCGTACTTCGCGGCACAGACCTGACGCCGCGGCGCGACGTCCGCGTGAAGGCAAGGGCAGGGAATCGTTCGGAGCGCGCGTGCTCGTAGCTTCCACCTTCAGGTGGAAGATCCCGCGGCGCGACGTCCGCGTGAATTCGAAATCGTCCGGGACCCAC
>JABFWM010000128.1 GCA_013362195.1 Acidobacteriota bacterium | reverse complement strand
GCGATCGGGATCGTCCCGGGCTGGCACGCGACGATCGTCCCGCCCTACTTCGTGGCCGGGGCGATCTACGCCGGCTTCGCGATGGTGCTCACGCTCGCGATTCCGCTGCGCAAGATCTACGGGCTCGAGGACTTCATCACCATGCGCCACCTCGAGAACATGGGCAAGGTGACGCTGCTCACCGGCCTCATCGTCGCCTACGGCTACATGTCGGAAGCCTTCTTCGGCTGGTACAGCGCGAACAAGTACGAAGGCTTCATGATCTGGAACCGGATGACGGGCCCCTACTGGCCGTACTACTGGACGCTCGTCTTCTGCAACATCATCACGCCGCAGTGGCTGTGGCTGAAGCGCGTGCGGACGAGCACAGTGGGGCTGTTCCTGGTGGCGATGGTCGTCAACGTCGGCATGTGGCTCGAGCGGTTCGTGATCGTCATCACGAGCCTGCACCGCGACTTCCTGCCCTCGTCGTGGGGGATGTATTACCCGACGATGTGGGACTGGATGACGTTCTTCGGCACGATTGGCCTCTTCATCACGCTGTTCTTCCTGTTCATCCGCGCGCTGCCGATGATTTCGATCTTCGAGATGCGGACGCTGGCGCCTGACGCGAACGTGCCGGGCGGGGAGGGACACTGATGGCGGCGGCCACCGTGCCGGTCTACGGTCTGCTCGCGGAGTTCGACACGCCGGCGCAGCTCGTCGCGGCGGCGAAGCGGGCGCACGCGGAAGGCTACCGCAAGATGGATACCTTCTCGCCGTTTCCGATCGAGGAAGCGTGGGAGGCGATCGGGCACCACGATCACCGGCTGTCCTTGATCGTGCTGACCGGCGGCGTCATCGGCGCGCTCGCCGGCTACGGGCTCGAATACTGGGTGCACGCCATCGCGTATCCGTTGAACATCGCCGGCAAGCCGCTCAACAGCTGGCCGCAGTTCATCCCGGTCACCTTCGAGATGACGATCCTCGTCGCGTCGCTGTCGGCGGTGCTCGGCATGATCGTGCTCAACGGGCTGCCGATGCCCTATCACCCGGTGTTCAACGTGCCGCGCTTCGAGCACGCGAGCCGCGACAAGTTCTTCCTGCTGGTCGAGTCGAGGGATCCGAAATTCGATCGCCAGCGGACGTTGGAGTTCCTCAAGGGACTGGATCCGAGCGAGATCAATGAAGTCGAGCCGTAGCCTGCCGCGGGTGCGGCGTCGCTCGCGCGAGAACACGAGCGAGCGAAGGCCGCAGGGCCCCACGCGCATTGACACCTGCAGACGCCGTCGCGCCTGGTTGCTCGCGTTCGCCGCGGCCGCGGCGCTGACGTCGGCCTGCCGGCAGGACATGCACAACCAGCCGAAGTACATCCCGCTGCGCGACAGCGCGTTCTTCCCCAACGGCTCGAGCGCGCGGCCGCTCGTCGAGGACACCGTCGCGCGCGGCACGCTGGAGGAGGACGAGGAGTTTTTCACCGGCAAGAGCGGCGGCGCCGCCGTCACCACGATGCCGTTCCCGCTCACCAAAGAGGTGCTCGATCGCGGCGAGCAGCGCTTCAACATCTTCTGCTCGCCGTGTCATGACACGGCCGGCACCGGACAGGGAATGATCGTGCGGCGCGGCTACCGGCAGCCGCCGACCTTCCATTCGGACCGGCTCCGGCAGGCCCCGATTGGCCACTTCTTCGACGTGATCACCAACGGGTTCGGCGCGATGCCCGACTACCGCGCGCAGGTGGCGCCGCGCGACCGCTGGGCGATTGCCGCATACGTGCGCGCGCTGCAGCTCAGTCAGCACGCAACGGCCGCGGAGCTCCCCGCCGAGGACCGGCAGAAGCTCGCGCAGCCGCCGGGCAGGCCCGCCGAGGGGGCGGCAAAGCACTGATGGTGGACAGACACGCTCTCAGCGACACCGCGGACGTCGCGCGGCTGCAGCAGCGCGGCATGATCATCGGCGTCGCCGGCCTCGTCGTCGGCGCGATTGCGTCGATCCTGCAGCCCGATCAGTTCCTGCCGTCGTGGCTGATCGGCTTCACGTTCTGCATCGGGCTCTCGATGGGCTGCCTGGCGCTGCTGATGACGCAGCACTTGTCGGGCGGCCAGTGGGGGCTCGTCGCGCGCCGCGTCTTCGAAGCGGGAAGCCGTCTGCTCCCCTACAGCGTGCTGCTGTTCATTCCGATCGCGATCTTCCTCCCGAAGCTCTATCTGTGGGCGCGGCCGGAAGCGGTGCACGCGGATGAAATCCTGGAACACAAGGCGCCGTATCTGAACGTGTGGTTCTTCCTGATCCGCGCCGCCGTGTACTTCCTCATCTGGTGGTTCTGCGCGCACAACCTGAATCGCTGGTCGGTGCAGCAGGACCGCGGCGAACTCGGCGTGACGGAAGCCGACACCCGGCGCTTCCGCGTGATCAGCGCTCCGGGCCTGCTCGCCTACGTGTTGACGATGAGCCTGGCGGCGATCGACTGGCTGATGTCGCTCGACCCGCACTGGTACTCGACGATCTTCGGCTTCATCATCGTCGCGGGCCAGGCGTTGTGCGCGCTCTCGTTCTCGGTCGCCATCCTGGCGATGCTCGCGGAAAGCGCGCCGATGTCGACGGTGCTGCGCGCGGGGCACTTCCACGATCTCGGCAAGCTGATGCTGGCCTTCGTGATGCTGTGGGCGTATTTCTCGTTCTCGCAGTTCCTGATCATCTGGGCCGGCAACCTGCCCGAAGAGATCCCGTTCTACATCGCGCGGCTGCGCTACGGCTGGCAGTACGTGAGCCTGTTGATCGTCGTCGGGCACTTCTTCCTGCCGTTCCTGCTGCTGCTGTCGCGCGATCTCAAGCGGCGCCCGCGCCTGCTGGCGCGCGTCGCCTGGTTCATCGTCGCGATGCGGCTCATCGATCTGATCTGGATCATCGCGCCGGTGTTCAACCAGGATCGGGCGTTCCCGGTCAGCGTCGCCAACGTCGCGATTCCGCTCGGGCTCGCCGGCGTGTGGTTGTACCTGTTCGCGGGCCAGCTGCGCCGCCGCGCGCTCGTCCCGGTCAACGATCCGTACTTCAAGGAGATGCTCGCTCATGGGCAGCCAGCCGGGCACTGACGCCCACGCGCAGCGGCACGGCAGCCTCGAAAACGTCGAGGTCGCGCACGAGCACAGCGACATCAGCATCCGCGGCATCGTGTGGTTCCTCGTGCTGCTCGTCCTCGTCGTCGTGGTCGCGGACGTCGCGATGTGGGGGCTGTTTCACGCCCTCAACAAATACGAGGCCAGCAACGATCCGTTCGTGACGCCGCTCGCCGCGCCGGCGGGCCAGCTTCCCGCCGAACCGCGGCTGCAGACCACGCCGTGGCAGGACCTGACGCGCTTCCGCGCGGACGAACGGACGCGGATCGAGAGCTACGGGTGGGTGGACCAGGGCGCGGGCGTCGGCCACGTCCCGATCGAGCGCGCGAAAGAACTGCTGCTGCAGCGCGGTTTGCCGGCGCGCACCGGTGCGCCCGACGATGCGTCGGAAGGCACGCGCGTGGCAGCCAGCGGTGAGTCATCGGGCGGACGCAACGTCCACTCGCCGGCGCCGCGGCAGCAGTAAGGCGCGGACGCCCTACGTGTAACAAGGAAGGATCGAGACGTGTACGGGAGATTCGCGGCGGCGGTTGTTGTGGCCATCGCGGTGTTCACACCGGCGGTCGCGCACGCACAGGGCATGGGCATGCCCGCGCCGCCGGAGATCAATCCGGTGAGCAGGAAGCCGGCGATTCTCGACAAGGTCGGCATCGACCAGAAGATCGGCCAGCAGCTGCCGCTCGACGCGGTGTTCCGCGACGAGAGCGGCCGCGCGGTGAAGCTGGGCGACTACTTCGGCGCGCGGCCGGTGGTGATGGCGCTCGCGTATTACGAGTGCCCGATGCTCTGCACGCAGGTGCTGAACGGGATGACCGGCGCGCTCAAGACGCTGTCGTTCGACGCCGGCAACGATTTCGACGTCGTCGTGATCAGCATCAACCCGCGCGAGAAGCCGGCGCTCGCGGCGCAGAAGAAGTCGGCCTACGTCGAACTCTATGGGCGGCCGCAGACCGCGGCGGGATGGCACTTCCTCACGGGAACGGAACCGTCGATTGCCCGCGTGGCCGACGCGATCGGCTTCCGCTACGCCTACGACGATCAGATCGGCCAGTATGCGCACGGCGCGGCCATCTACGTCGCCACCGCCAGAGGGGTGATCGCGCGATATTTTCTCGGCGTCGAGTTCCCGCCGTCGCACCTGCGCTACGCGCTGGTCGAGGCGTCGAACAACAAGCTCGGCACCGTGGCGGACCAGGTGCTGCTGCTCTGCTTCCACTACGATCCGGCGACGGGCAAGTACGGGGTCGCCATCCTGCGCGCCGTCCGCATCGGCGGCGTGCTGACCGTGGCGGCGTTCTTGACGTTTCTGCTCGTCAGCCTCCGGCGGGAGCGGCGCCTCGAGACGCCGATTGCGCACCGTACCTAAACGATGTTCACGAATTTTCCCTTCTTCCCACAGCAGGCGTCGGAGCAGGCGGCCCAGGTCGACGCGGTCTATTTCTTTCTCGTCGCCGTCGCCGGTTTCTTCGGCCTCCTCATCGCCCTGCTGGTCGTCGCCTTCGCGGTCAAGTTCCATCGCAAGCGCGAGGACCAGGTCGGCTACGCGATCCACGGTTCGATTGCGCTGGAGCTGCTGTGGACGATCATTCCGCTCGGCATCACGATGGTGATGTTCGTGTGGGGCGCGCAGCTCTTCTTCCATCTGACGCGCCCGCCCAAGGGCGCGATGGAAATCTACGTCGTCGGCAAGCAGTGGATGTGGAAGGTGCAGCACATGGACGGCGCGCGCGAAATCAACGAGCTGCACGTGCCGGTGGGCCGTCCGGTGAAACTGATCATGGGATCGGAAGACGTGATCCACAGCTTCTTCATCCCTGACTTTCGCGTGAAGGCGGACGTCATCCCCGGGCGCTACAACACGATGTGGTTCACGGCGAGCCAGCCGGGGCGGTATCACATCTTCTGCACGCAGTACTGCGGCACCAAGCACTCGGCGATGATCGGATGGGTGACGGCGATGGCGCCAGCCGAGTATCAGGCGTGGCTCGGCGGCGGGTCGGCCAGCGGCTCGATGGCCGACGCGGGCGCAAAGCTCTTTCAGGACCTCGCCTGCAGCACCTGCCATCTCGAGAACGGGCAGGGGCGCGGCCCGGTGCTGCGCGGCGCCTTCGGCAAACAGGTCGACCTCGAGGGCGGCGCCACGGCGGTCATGGACGATGCCTACGTGCGCGAGTCGATCCTGCGGCCGACGGCGAAAGTGGTACGCGGATTTCAGCCGATCATGCCGCCGTTCCAGGGCCTGGTCAGCGAAGAGCAGCTCCTGCAGCTGATCGCCTACGTGAAGTCGCTCGGCACGTCGCAGGGACCGGCGCTTCCGGGGCAGCCGGCAACGCAGACGCCCGCCGGGCAGCCAGGCGCCGCACCGGGCGCACCGGGAGACACCGGACGGCCGTCCGGCGCGGGCAGACCGAGTGGATCGGGATCCGGGAACTGACATGGACACAACGACAGTCGGCCTCAATTACCTGACCGTCCGCCACGGCCTCGCGTCGTGGCTGTTGACGAGGGACCACAAGCGGATCGCGCTGCTCTATCTGATGTCGATCACCGCCTTCTTCTTCGTGGGCGGCTTCTTCGCGCTGCTGATCCGTCTCGAGCTGCTGACGCCGGCGGCGGACCTGGTCCAGCCCGACACCTACAACAAGCTGTTCACGATGCACGGCGTCGTGATGGTGTTCTTCTTCCTGATCCCGTCGATCCCGGCCGTCCTCGGCAACTTCCTGATCCCGATCATGGTCGGCGCGAAGGACCTGGCGTTCCCGCGCATCAACCTGCTCAGCTGGTACGTCTACGTGCTCGGCGGCATTTTCACGATCGTCGCGGCGGTGAGCGGCGGCGTCGACACCGGATGGACGTTTTATCCGCCGTTCAGCACGTCGGCGTCGAACTCGCACGTGATCACCGCGGGCGTGGGGATCTTCATCACCGGGTTCTCGTCGATCCTCACCGGCCTGAACTTCATCGTGACCGTGCACCGGATGCGCGCGCCGGGCCTGACCTGGTTCCGGCTGCCGTTGTTCGTGTGGTCGCACTACGCCACGAGCCTGATCATGATCCTGGGCACGCCGGTGATCGCGATCACCGTGCTGCTCGTCGCGGTCGA
>JABFWM010000097.1 GCA_013362195.1 Acidobacteriota bacterium | reverse complement strand
CATGGCTGACGGCTGATAGCTGACAGCTGATAGCTGATAGCTGACGGCTCTGTCTGCGGTTTGTCTCCACGTTTCCCGGAGCGATCGAGTACAGTCGGGGTCGTCGTGCGCGAGGATACGGACGCCGTCGCCGTCGCGCACGGCCCGGCGCGCGCCGCCGACGGGTCGATCGTCGGGGCGGCGGCCGGCGGAGGATTCCTGGCGCGGTTGACACCAGAGGGTGGTTCATGACGCTGTCGGCGCTCGACTGGATGCTGCTGTTCGTCTACTTCGCGTTCGTCATCGGGGTAGGCGTCGCGCTCAAACGCTATACGCGCACGAGCACGGATTTTTTCCAGGCCGGCCGCGCGCTGCCGGCGTGGGTCTGCGGCCTCGCCTTTTTGTCGGCGAACCTCGGCGCGCAGGAAATCATCGGCATGGGCGCCTCGGGCGCGAAGTACGGGATCGCGACGAGCCACTTTTACTGGGTCGGGGCGATACCGGCGATGGTCTTCCTGGGCATCTTCATGATGCCCTTCTACTACGGGTCGCGGGCGCGGTCGGTCCCCGAGTACCTGCGCCTGCGCTTCGACGAGAAGACGCGCGCGCTCAACGCGCTCTCCTTCGCGTCGATGACGGTGTTCTCGTCCGGCATCTCGATGTACGCGATGGCGAAGCTGCTGCAGCTGCTGCACGTGCTCGACGCGCCGTTCGCGGCGCTCGGGATCGATCAGGCCTGGATCTTCACCGTCTGCATCATCGCCTCGGCGGTGATCGTGCTCGTCTACATCCTGCTCGGCGGGCTGTCGAGCGCCATCTACAACGAAGTCCTGCAGTTCTTTCTGATCGTCGCCGGCTTCGTGCCGCTCGTGTATCTCGGCCTGCGGAATGCCGGCGGCTGGGGCGGCATCACGCACACGCTCTCACCGGAGCTGACGCACCTCTGGCGCGGCTTCGGATCCGCGTCGACCAACGCGATGGGCGTCGACGTGTTCGGCCTCGGGATGGGACTCGGCTTCGTGCTGTCGTTCGGCTACTGGTGCACGGACTTTCTCGTCGTCCAGCGCGCGATGGCCGCGCATTCGATGACGGCGGCGCGGCGGGTGCCGCTCATCGGCGCGTTCCCGAAGATGGTGTTCCCCTTCCTCGTCATCACGCCAGGGCTCATCGCGCTGGCCGTGCAGCCGTCGCCGGACGCGCCGGTGCCGGCCATCGTGCGCGCGGCCGATGTGGCCCCGGCCGCGGTGGCCGACGGCAACGGGCAAGCCGCCGGCCTCATTCCCTACAAGATCGACGAGGCGACCAACCAGATCGTGCGCGACGCCGACGGACGTCCCGTGCGCGACTACGACCTGGTCATTCCGGTGCTGCTGCTGCGCTATTTCCCGGCCGGCATGCTCGGCCTCGGCTTGACGGCGCTGATGGCGAGCTTCATGTCGGGGATGGCGGGGAACGTCACGGCGTTCAACACGGTCTGGACCTATGACATCTACCAGGCCTACATCAAGAAGACGGCGAGTGACGCGCACTACCTCATGGTCGGCCGCCTGGCGACGGTGTTTGGCGTAGCCGCGTCGGTGGGCACCGCCTATGTGGCGGCGCAGTTCAACAACATCATGGACATCCTGCAGCTCGTGTTTGCGTTCGTGAACGCGCCGCTGCTCGGGACGTTCCTGCTCGGCATGTTCTGGAAACGCACGACCGGGCACGGTGCCTTTTTCGGGCTGCTCACCGGGACGGGGGCGGCCGCGGTGCATCACGGCCTCACGCTGCCGCTGGGCGCGACCGCCGGCGTGAAAGGCGGCTGGCTCGCGCTCGTGCACACGTATCCGAGCGAGATGGCGCAGAATTTCTACACGGCGATCTGGGCGTTCGTCACCTGCTTCGTCGTCACCATCGCGGTGTCGCTCGCGACCCGCCCGCGGCCCGACGCGGAACTCGTCGGACTGGTGTATGCGGTGACCGAGAAGCCGGTCGAGGATCCGCTGCCGTGGTTCGAGCGCCCGGCCACGCTGGCCGGCGTGATTGTCGTGCTGCTGGTGATGCTGAACGTGATCTTTTATTGAGGGCCCACTCACCTGTATGCCTGTTGACATCCGCATTCCCATCGGCCTGATGTTCGCGCTCATGGGCGGCCTGCTCGCCGCCTACGGCATCTTCGGTAACCACGACATCTACGCGCGGTCGCTCGGCCTCAACATCAATCTGATCTGGGGCACCGTGCTGCTGGTGTGCGGCGCGATCTTCATCGTTTTAGGGTCGCGTCCCGGGCGCGCCTGACCGAGGTGGCGACGCTGCCGACCCTGGCGGATTTGAACGCGCACCCGCACGTCCGCTTCAATCCGCTGCGCGGCGAGTGGATTCAGGTGTCGCCGCATCGAACCGCGCGCCCGTGGCAGGGGCAGGTCGAACGGACCGCCGGCGACGAGCCGCCTCGCTACGATCCGACGTGCTATCTCTGCCCGGGCAACGAGCGGGCCGGCGGCAACCGCAACCCGGCCTACACGTCGACGTTCGTGTTCGACAACGACTTTCCGGCGCTGCTGCCGGCGACGCCCGCGTTCGAAAGCCGCGACGGGGACCTGCTGATCGGACGCGCCGAACCGGGCATCTGCCGCGTCGTCTGCTTCTCGCCGCGGCACGACCTGACGATCGCGCGCATGAGCGTCGCGGAACTGCGTCCGGTCGTCGACGTGTGGGTCGATGAAGCGCGTGCGCTCGGCGCCCGGCCGGAGATCGCGTACGTGCAGATCTTCGAGAACCGCGGCGCGGCGATGGGCGCGAGCAATCCGCACCCGCACGGCCAGATCTGGGCGACGGCGTCGGTCCCGAACGAGCCGTTGCGCGAGCAGCGCGCGCTCGAGAGCTACGCAGGCGCGCACCAGGGCGCGTGCCTGCTGTGCGACTATCTCGCCCTCGAACGCTCGCGCGCCGAGCGCATCGTCATCGAAGAGGGCTCGTTCGTGGCGCTCGTGCCGTTCTGGGGCGTGTGGCCGTTCGAAACGCTGGTCATACCCCGCCGCCACGTCGCGGATCTCGAATCGCTGTCGAGCGGCGAACGCGACGATCTCGCCCGTCTGCTGACGCGGTTGACCACGCGATACGACAATCTGTTCGAAACGCCGTTCCCGTATTCGATGGGCTTTCATCAGCGGCCCTCCGACGGCGCGGCGCACGACGAGTGGCACCTGCACCTGCACTTCTTCCCGCCGCTCCTGCGATCCGCAACGGTCCGGAAGTTCATGGTCGGCTTCGAAATGCTGGGCACGCCGCAGCGCGACCTGACGCCGGAGGACGCCGCGTCGCGCCTGCGCACGCTCAGCGAGGTGCACTACCGTGACCGATGACCGCCGCGGTCCGCGGCGATGGTCCCGCCGCGCGCTGCTTCAGTGCGCGATCGGGGCGCCATTGCTCGTCCGCGGAATTGACGCCCACCAACGCGCACAGGAGAACACACGCCAAGCCAGTCACTCGCTGCCGACGATCAGCGAGGCGCGCGGATTCGTCACCAGCGCCGACGGCGCGGACGTATCGAAGGTCGAACTCACTCGCGACTGGGCGGACGGGATCTGCCGATCGAAGGTGACCAATCACGGCCGCGGCGCCGTCGCGATCAGCGAGGTCGTCCTGTTCGATCTCACGCTGGACTTCCCCGCCAGCACACCAATCTACGGCGAGGGGTTCCAGATGTTGAGCCAGACCGGCGGCACCCTTGCGGAGCCGAAGGACCTTGGCAGCTACACCGACGCGAAGCACTACAGGATGCCGATGCCGGACGGGGCGGCCCAGTTCTACGGCGCGATGACGATCGCCGGATCGGGGCGTCAACGACACTGGCTCGCCGCGTTTACGTCATGCCGGCGCTTCAGCGGACTCTTCCGCCTGCGTCCGCCATCGTCCCTGCAGATCGTCGTGGACACCGAAGGGCTGACGCTCGCGCCCGGCGCGTCATGGGAGCTCGAGGAACTGCTCGTCGGGCCAGGAGAGACGCGCGACGGGCTGCTCGCGTCTGCGGGCGCCCGCATCGCGAAGAACCACCCGCCGCTGAAGACGGCGGCGTCCGCGCCGCCCACCGGGTGGTGCTCGTGGTACTGCTTTGGCCCGCGCGTCACGGCCCGGCAAGTGCTCGACAATCTCGACGCGATCGCGCAGGACATCCCCGGACTCACCTACGTGCAGATCGACGATGGCTACCAGCCGGCGATGGGTGACTGGCTCGAGACCGGCGCAGCGTTCGGCGGCGACGTGCGCGGTGTGCTCGACAGGATCCGGGCGCGCGGGTTCCAGCCGGCAATCTGGGTCGCGCCGTTCGTCGCCGAAGAACAGTCGCACGTGTTTCAGCAGCACCGCGACTGGTTCGTCACGGACGGGAGCGGCGCACCGCTGCGATCCGATCGCGTCACGTTTGGCGGATGGCGCCGCGGGCCGTGGTACGCGCTCGATGGCACGCACCCGGCGGTGCAGGCGCACTTCGAACAGGTGTTCACGACGATGCGCCGCGAGTGGGGCTGCACCTACTTCAAGCTCGACGCGAACTTCTGGGGCGCCATGCACGGCGGCCGCTTTCACGATCCGACCGCGACGCGCGTGCAAGCGTATCGCCGCGGCATGCAGGCGATCCTGCGCGGCGCCGCCGACAGCTTCGTCCTCGGCTGCAACCATCCGATCTGGCCCTCGCTCGGGTTGCTTCATGGGTCGCGCAGCTCGAACGACATCAAGCGGTCGTGGGATCGCGTGAAGTCCACGGCGCAGCAGAACGTGCTGCGCAACTGGCAGAATGGCCGCCTGTGGTGGAACGATCCGGACGCAATCGTGCTGACCGGCGATCTCACCGACGACGAGCTCCGGTTCCACGCGACGGCGATCTACGCAACCGGCGGGATGGTGCTCTCGGGTGACGACCTGACGAGCATTCCCGAACCGCGGCTCGCGATGCTGAAGAAGCTGCTGCCCCCGACCGGCGTTGCCGCGAGCTTCACCGACGACGACCTGCTCGTCGGGCGCATCGAGCAGCCGCGCAGGACGGTGCTCTGCTTCTTCAACTGGTTCGATCGCGGCGTCACGGCCGGAACGTCCATCGGCCGCGCGGTGCGGGTCACGGATTTCTGGACCGGCGAATCGCTCGGGCGCCGGCCCGCCGGATCGTCGATCGAGATGAAGGACATGCCGCCGCATTCGGCGCGGCTGCTGATCTGCGATCACGTCTGAGCCGGGCGCCCGCGCGTATCACACAGGACACGGGCAT
This sequence comes from Acidobacteriota bacterium, assembly GCA_013362195.1. GTDB lineage: Bacteria > Acidobacteriota > Vicinamibacteria > Vicinamibacterales > 2-12-FULL-66-21 > QHWT01. The sequence continues at coordinate 992 of JABFWM010000097.1, read as the reverse complement.
TGATGACGCGGAGTGTGCACATGGCTGATATCGCCCGCCGCGAGTTCCTCACGACCGTTGCCGCGCTGGGTGCGAGCGCCGCGCACGGCCTCTCGCTTCGCGCCGCCGGCCGCATCCGCGTCGGCTACGCGGCGATCACCTGGGGCGGCAACGATGCGCAGGCGATTGCCGACGTCGGCGCCCTCGGCTTCAAAGGCATCCAGCTGCGCGCCAGCGCGTTCGACACCTACGGATCACGGCCCGCCGATCTCGAAGCGCTGCTCGCCAGACACGGTGTGGCGTTTGCCGTCCTCTCGAGCGGCAATCTCAGATATCAGCCGGAGGATCGGCAGGCGCAGATCGATCTCCACCTCTCGCACGCGAAGTTCGTCCGCGACGCCGGCGGCCAGTTCATCCAGGTGATCGACGAGCTGCCGAAGGGGCGCGCCATCCGCCCCGACGACTACAAGGCGCTCGCCGAAATGTTGAACGCGGTCGGCCGCCGGACGAAGGCCATCGGCGTGCCGCTCGTCTATCACAATCACATGAACAGTACCGGCGAGCCGCCGGACGCGGTTGACGCGATCGTCTCAGGCATGGACCCGGCGGATGTCGGCCTGCTGTTCGACATCGCGCACTACCAGCAGGGCGGTGGGGATCCGGTGAAGGCGGTTCCGCGCTACGCGAAACACATCAGGGTGGTCCACCTGAAGGACGTTCGCAAGAGCGACGCCGCGCCCGGGTATCAGTGGGTGGAGCTCGGTCGCGGGCGCGTGGACGTCAAGGGCTGCGTCGCCGCGCTGCAGAGCAGCGGCTTCGACGGCTGGGCGATTGTCGAACTGGATCGTGTGGTCGATCCCGGCGGTACGCCGAAGTCCAGCGCGGAAACCAATCGCGAGTACGTCACCAAGCAACTGGGCCTGCGCCTGTAAGCCGGCCTCGCGCTCACCGGCGGGTCTAAAGACCCGCCCTACATCGCGACTGAAATGATCCGAGCGCTCACCGGCGGGTCT
>JABFWM010000535.1 GCA_013362195.1 Acidobacteriota bacterium | reverse complement strand
GATGGCTGTTGGCTGACGGCTGACGGCTGATGGCTGACGGCTGATGGCTGACGGCTGACGGCTGATGGCTGATGGCTGACGGCTGATGGCTGACGGCTGACGGCTCAGGGTGCGTACGTAGGCCGGGTCTTCAGACCCGGCTCGACGAAACCCGATGATAAAATCGCCGCTCCATGCCCAAGCGCACTCGCACTCTGCTGCTGGCGGCGGCCAGCATGCTCGCCGTCGCGCATCTCGTGTCCGCGGGTCCGTTACAGGACGACCTGAAAGCGCGCCGGGCGCGCGCGATGGAGAAGCTCGGCGCCGACAGCGTCGCCGTGTTCTGGAGCGCGCCCGCGCGCGTCTACTCGAACGACGTCGATTACGAGTATCGGCAGGACAGCAACCTGCTCTACCTCACCGGCATCGATCAGGAAGAGACCACGCTCGTGCTGATGCCGGGCAATCGCACGAAGCGCGAGATCCTGTTTGTCCGTGAGGCGGACGCGCGGCGCGAACACTGGAACGGGCACAGTCTCACGCCGGCCGAAGCCGGCGCCGCGAGCGGCATCGAGACCGTGCTGACGGCGAGCCAGTTCGAGCCCTTCGTCGCGGCCGTGCTCTCCGGACAGGCCGCGCCCGCGCTCGGCCAACGCGACGAGGCGCATGCCTTCTTCGACGCGCTCGAACAGGGCCGCGCGAAGCTCGCGTTGCTGCTCGAGCCGCAACGCACGCTGAGCGATCCGTCCGGCCCGAACCGTCAGTTCGCCGCGCGCATGCGGGATCGGTTCTTCGGATTCGAGATCAGGGACGCGGCCCCGATCCTCGGCGAGCTGCGGCAGATCAAGTCGCCGTACGAACAGGAGATTCTCCGCAGGAGCGTCGCGATCTCGAGCGACGCGCACAAGGCAGGCATGCGTGCGGCCGCGCCCGGCAAATGGGAGTACGAGGTCGAAGCGGCGATCGAAGAGGTCTACCTGCGCAGCGGCGCGATGAGCTGGGGCTATCCCTCAATCGTCGGCAGCGGTCCGAATGCGACCATCCTGCATTACCAGAAATCGGCGCGCCAGATGCACGACGGCGAGCTGCTGCTCGTCGATGCGGCCGGCAACTACCAGGGGCTGACCGGCGATATCACGCGCACCTATCCAATCAACGGACACTTCACCGACACGCAGCGCGATATCTATCAGATTGTGTTTGCGGCGCAGGAAGCAGGCATCAAGGCGGCGAAGGCCGGAGCGCACGTTCAGGACATTCAGAACGCGTGCGATGACGTGCTGCGCGCCGGTCTGGTGAAGCTCGGGCTGGTCATCGAGCCCACCGGCACGCAGTTCAAGATCTGGGCGACGCACGGCGTCACGCACTGGATCGGCTACGACGTCCACGACGTCGGCGCTCGTACCGCGTCGCTTGCGCCCGGCATGTCGTTCACGATCGAGCCCGGCATCTACATCCGCGAGCAGGCGCTCGCAGATCTGCCGAAGACGCCCGAGAACGCCGCCTTCATCGAGAAGGTGCGTCCTCTGGTCGAGCGCTACAAGAACATCGGCGTGCGGATCGAAGATTCGTTTCTGCTGACCGACAGGGGACTCGAGAACCTCTCGGCCGGCGTGCCGCGCACCGCTGACGATGTGGAACGATTTCTCGCCGCGAACGGATCGCGGTAGACAGGAGACAGGAGGCAGGAGGCAGGAGATCGTTATTTCTCGGGAAGGCCGGCTTCGCGACGCGCCTTCTCGAGCGCCGCGAGCGCTTCCATCACTTCTTTGCGCGCCGCGTCGCGCTCGTGCTCCTCTCTGGCGTCGCGGTACTTCCGGATCGCCTGTTTCAGCGCCCACTGCTCCGCCAGGGCGAGCCCGACTTCCGCAACCAGGTGACCGCCGGTGAACCCGGCATAGGGCCGCGCCAGCTGCGGCGTGACCATGTCGAGGAACTCCTGGTGCGTCATGCCGCCGTAGGGCGTCGGTCCGATCCAGAACTTCTCGCCAAGGATGTCCTCCAACGTGGGCTTCCGCCCGAACACCTCGAGGCGAAACACGGGTGTCTGCTCTTTCAGCTTGATCGGCGCGGGCTTCGACAAGGCGCGCTCGATGCGATCGAGCGAGACGGGCAGATCGGCGGCTGGCGGCGCGGCGGACGCGGACGCCGAGGCGGCGGACGGCGACGGCGGCGCCGCTGGTTGCTGAGGTGCGGACAGCGCGATCGCAAGCAGAAGAGCCGCCGGCATATTCGATAGGACGACGCAAGGAGCGATCCGGCTTCGCGCCTGTTCAGTCGTGGGAGGTCCCGTGTTCGCCGCCGGACAGATCCGCGCCCGCGCCCTATCGCGCATTATCCATCAAACCCGCATGGCGATGAGAGTTCCCGCGCGCGGTGGCAACGGCACGCGCTTCGCTCCACGCGATCCGCGATGACACTGCGCACGCGCGCTGACGGCGCGCTTTCCGGCACGCGTAGATCCGATGATCTCCGGCGTGATGTCGTATGCGCTCGGGCAGCCGGTCGCAGGAGATCGGCGTGCGGCGCGCGCGGCCATGCGCACGCACCCGAGGGAGGCGCTCCGCGCCGGAAAAGGGCGCCGGCGCGGCGGGTATAATACGAACCGTCGCCCGTTTCTCCCCGTCTAACGAGTCACCATATGGCCTTTTTCAGCCGCAGCACACAGCCGGCCTCCGCCGCGGGCGCCGCCGCCGACACCGAATCGCTCGCGCCGAACGCGCTCGTCGGACTTCGCAACATCGAGAAGTCCTACGCGCACGGCACGAGCCGCAGCTACGTGCTGCGGCGCATCAACGCCGACATCAAGGAGGGCGAGTTCGTCTCGATCATGGGCCCGTCGGGCGCGGGCAAATCGACGCTGCTGCACATCATCGGCATGCACGACAGCGCGTGGACCGGCGAGTACTACTTCCTCGATCAGCCGGTGCACCGCCTCGCCGCGAAGGAACGCGCGAAGCTGCACAAGCAGTACATCGGGTTCGTCTTTCAGAGCTATCACCTGCTCGACCATCTCACGGTCTACGAGAACCTCGACATCCCGCTCTCGTATCGCGACATCAGGAAGTCGGAGCGCGAAAGCATGGTGTGCGACATCCTCGACAAGTTCGCGATCGTCGGCAAGAAGGACCTCTACCCGAACCAGCTCTCGGGCGGCCAGCAGCAGCTGGTCGCCGTCGCGCGCGCCGTCATCTCGAATCCAAAGGTGATCCTCGCCGACGAGCCCACCGGCAATCTCCACTCGAGCCAGGGCAAGGAGATCATGGAGCTCTTCAAGAAGCTGAACGAGGCGGGAACGACAATCGTGCAGGTGACCCACTCGGAGGCAAATGCGGCCTACGGCAGCCGCATCATTCACCTCCGAGACGGGTGGATCGTAGACGAGTAATTACCAGCGAGGCTCCTTGCGACGGCCGCTGTCGAAATCGCGGTCGTCGTAGCGTCCGCCCCCGCCTCCGCCGCCGGGACCGCGCCCGCCGCCGCCAGGACCACGACCCCCTCCGCCGAACCCGCCTTCCGGCTTGGGCCGCGCTTCGTTCACCACGAGCGCCCGCCCCTCCATCTGGTACTCGTGAAACTGGGTGATCGCCCGTTGCGCATCCTCGTCGGTGCCCATCTCGACGAAGGCGAAGCCGCGCGCCCGGCCGGTGGCCATGTCCCGCATCACGCGGACGTTGTCCACTTTGCCGGCCCGGCCGAAGAGCTCGCTCAACTGCTCTTCTGTCGCCGAGTACGGAAGATTTCCAACGTAGAGTCTGCTGCCCATGCTGTCACGTACTCCTGCTGTGCGCGCGGCCGACGTCGGCCGTGCGCGTCCTTTCTCGCGGCGTGCAATTGACACGCCGGGACGCCCGCGCTCCGTCAAGCCGTCCCGGGGCGCCCGCCGGGGCAGGCGGTTACCAAATTGGCAGTACAGTGAAAGATGTGGCCGCACGTTCCTGCACCATCACGATCGTGATCGCGCTTCTGCTCTCGTGCGCCCGAGCCGATCGGGAAGCCCGTCAGTACTCGCTCACCGGACAAATCGTCGCGCTCGGCGCCGGACGTCAGGACGTGACGGTCAAGCACGACGACATTCCGCGGTTCATGCCGGCAATGACGATGGCGTACCGCGTCAGCGATCCGGCGCAGCTCGACGGGCTCACGCCAGGCGATACGATCGCGGCGACGCTCAACGTGCGTGAATCCGAGGCGTGGCTCTCGGCGATCCGCCGCACCGGCCATGCCGACCTTGCCGCGGGCGCCAAGCCGCCGCACGTGATGGACGTGCTCGAACGCGGCGAGCTGGTCCCGGACGACGTGCTGGAGGATGAACATCGAAGGCCGCGGCGGCTGACGGACTGGCGTGGCCACGCCGTCGCCGTCACCTTCATCTACTCGCGCTGCCCTATGCCGGAGTTCTGCCCATTGATGGAACGGCAGTTCGCAGACGTGCAGAAGCGCGTCGACGCGGATCCCTCCCTGCGCGACCGGGTGCGTCTCGTCGCCATCACCTTCGATCCGGGGCACGACACGCCGGACGTGCTCGCCGCGCACGCCCGCGCACGCGGCGCGGACCCGCGCATCTGGACCTACCTGACGGGAACGCCTCCGGCGATCGAGCACGTCGCGTCGCGGTTTGGCGTGTCGGTCGTGCGCGAAGGCAACGATGCGGCGGCCATCGTCCACAACCTGCGGACCGCGATCATCGACGCGGACGGACGAGTCGTGAAGATCTACAGCGGCAACGAGTGGACGCCCGTCATGCTCGTCGACGATCTGCGCAGCGCCAGTGGACGTGGATAGCCGTCCCGCCCCCTCGGCCTTCACGCCACGCGAACGGCGGCTGATTGCGCGGCTGCGCACGCCGTCGCTGGTGCAGCGCTACTTCAACGACCTGCCCTACAACACGGAGCCACCGCCCGGCCGCGCGACGCTTCGCAGCTTCCGCGGCGTCGTCCGGCACCATACCGCGCACTGCCTCGAAGCGGCGCTTGCCGCCGCGGTCGTGCTCGAACAGCACGGCTATCCGCCATTGGTCCTCAGCTTTGAATCCATCGACGAGCTCGATCACGTCGTCTTCGTCTATCGGCACCGCGGACGATGGGGCGCGATCGCCCGGTCGCGCGATCCGGGCCTGCACGGACGGAAACCCGTGTTCGCGACGCCGCGCGCGCTCGCGTTGAGCTACGTCGACCCCTACGTCGATTTCACCGGACGGATCACCGGGTACGCGGTGGTCGATCTGCGCGTGATGGGCGCCTACGACTGGCGCCTGTCGGAGAAGAACGTGTGGGCGGTCGAGCGGATGCTGCTCGAGACCCCGCACCGCCCGATCCGATCGTCGGATCTCCGCATCGAGCGGCTGCGGCGGAAGTACTGCGCGTTCCGGTCGGCGCACGGCGAACGCAAGCCGCTCTTCTACAAACGCCGCGATCGGTGGTCCGAACTGCCAGAGGGCCCTTGGTAGAGGGCAGCTATCAGCTGTCAGCTATCAGCGGTCAGCGGTCAGCGGTCAGCTGTCAGCTGTCAGCTCTCAGCCGCCAGCTCTCAGCTGTCAACTGTCGGCTCTCAGCTAAGACTCAAGACTGACGCTGACAGCTGATCGCTGATCGCTGACCGCTGAGAGCTGACAGTCACGGGCCGCGCTGCGACCGTGTCGCTCCAGCGTGCGAGCATCCAGATCGCCCAGAGCGCCTGGCCGTGGTCGGCGCGGCCGCGCTGATGACTGGTGAACAACCGCCGCACCACGGCGATGTCCAGCAGGTCGCGGACCGGCGACTGCGGCGCGAGCACTTCGTCCTGGAAGCGCGCCGCGCAGGGGCCCGCGAGCCATTGCGCGATCGGCGCGTCGAAGCCGTGCTTCGGCAGCGCCGCGATCTGCGGCGGCAGCCGCTTCCGCGCCAGCTGACGCAGCAGGAACTTCGAGCGCAGTCCCGGCATTTTCTTGTGCACCGGAATCCGGAACGCCAGCTCGATGACCCGCCGATCGAGCAGCGGCGACCGCACCTCCACGCTGTGCTGCATCGTCATGCGATCCACCTTCACGAGGACGTCGTTCGCGAGGTAAATCTGCAGGTCCGCGTACTGCGCGCGCTGCACCGGATTCGACGAGGCGCAGCGGCGATAGGGCTCGGTGACGGCGTGGTAGACGGAGCTGTCGGCGAGATCGCGCGAGGGCGGGAGCCCGAGCAGCGCGCGCGCGACGCGCGGTTTGACCACGCAGAGATCCGAGTAGTAGGCCGCGGCGGGATCGCGGGCGATGTTCTCGAGGATGG
>JABFWM010000286.1 GCA_013362195.1 Acidobacteriota bacterium | reverse complement strand
CGTCAATCGCGACGTTCGCCGGTTCCGGCACGCCGAGCAAATCGAGCACGGTCGGCATCACGTCCACCGATCGCACGGGGTCGGCGACGCGGCGTCGCTGCATCGCCGAGAACGGCGCCCGCACGATCATCGGCACGTGGACGACGCTCTCGTAGACGAAGAAGCCGTGCCCCTGCTCGCCGTGATCGTCGAGGCTCTCGCCGTGATCGCCGATGACGACGATCACCGTGCGATCCAGCAGGTCGCGATCGCGGAGGAACTGCACGACGCGGCCGACCTGCGCGTCCGCGAACGAGATCTCGCCCTGATAGAGATCGCCGGCGAACTGCGTCTTGAAAGGCTCCGGCGGCGCATACGGGCTGTGCGCGTCGTAGAGGTGCACCCAGGCGAAGAACGGCGCGCCGCGGTGCTGATCGATCCACGGCAGCGCACGATCCACGACCTCGTTGCCGGGACGCTGAATGTTGCCCATCGAGAACACGCGGTACTTCGACAGATCGAAGTCGTCGAAGTAGGTGTCGAAGCCCTGCGCGATCCCCCACTTCGAGTCGAGCACGTAGGCGGCAATGAAGCCGCCGGTCGCGTAGCCGCGCGCCTTCAGCACTTCGGCCAGCGTCTGCTCGTTCTCGTTCAGGAAATACCCGCCGTTGTCGCGGACGCCGTGCTGCGGCGGAAACCGCCCGGTGAAGATCGACGAGTGCGCCGGCAGCGTGATCGGCGCGCTGGTGCTCGCGTGATCGAACACGACGCCCTCGGCGGCAAGCGCGTCGAACTGGGGCGTCCCGGCATGCGCGCGTCCGTAGGCGCCGATCCGATCGGCGCGGGTCGTGTCGAGGGTCACGACGACGAGGTTCAAGGCCGAGCGATCCACGCCGCGCGGCAAGGTGCCGAAGTCGGCGCCCCGCGATACGACGTGGCGCGGCCTGCCCGCAAACATCGCGATCGCCGCGGTGACGAGCAGCACGGCGGCGGTGACGAACAGCGACCGAAGCGAGATGAATTGCCGCCCAACCGGGACACTGCGCGGCTGAGACGAACTGGAGGGTCGAGACGGCGCCGCAGAGCTGCGCTTACGCACGATTCAAGCGGTTGGATTGCGCGCTGATGAAGTTGAAGTACGGGCGACGCCCACGCACCGGCGCTTGACGATTACCCATTTTAGCATTAGAACTTACGGCCACATCACAGCGATATCGCGCACCGGCATTCCGCTTGCTGACCCGCCGCGATTACCGCGAAGGAGGAGGTCTCACGTGACACGATCCCTCACCCGCGTGGCAGCGTTCGCGTCGAGCTGTACGCTCGCGCTCGGCGCTGTCGCGGTGCCATGTGCTGCGGCTGAGAAACGCGGCACGAACGGCAGCACCACCACCCTGACGCGCTTGTCACCCGCGAGCCACGCACTGCTCGCGCGTGCCGACGCCCCCGCGGCTTCCGCCCAGGATCAGCCGGGCGCAACCGGCAGCTCGCAGTCGTTCTTCAGGACGAAGAAGGGCGCGGTCACCCTCATCCTGATGGGCGCCGGTACGGGCTTCACGCTCTGGTCGATCAGCCACGATCGCAAGCCGGTGAAATCTCCGATCCGTTGAGCACTGAGGAGGCACAGCCACACATGGAGAAAGTCCACAGGATTGCCGCGGTGCTGCTGCTGGCCGTTCTGGCCGCCGCGCCGGCCCTGTCGCAGACCTTGACCGGTTCGATCACCGGGACGATCAAGGACGAACAGGGCGCCGTGCTGCCCGGCGTCATGGTGACGCTGACCGGCAAACAAGGCACGCAAACACAAGTCACCGATGCGACCGGCACCTACCGCTTCCCGGCGCTGGAAGTGGGCACGTACGCCGTGTCGGCGGAACTGAGCGGCTTCCAGAAAGCCGCGCAACAGAACATTCAGATCTCGCCGAACCGGGAACTGGCGGTCGATCTGTCGATGAAGGTCGGCGGCCTCGCCGAGAACGTCGTCGTCACCGGCGAGTCGCCGGTCGTCGACGTCAAGAGCAGCGCGACCGAAACGACGATCTCGCAGTCGCTGCTCTACAGCGCGCCGATCACGCGCACGGCGATCAACGTGATCAACTATGCGCCGGGCGTGAACAACAGCTCCGCCTACGGCGGCGGCGCCGGATCCGGCAACGCGCTGCTGATCGACGGCGTGGACACGCGCGACCCCGAAGGGGGCACCGCCTGGACGTTCTACAACTACAACGTCGTCGAGGAATACCAGTTCCAGGGACTGGGCGCGCCGGCGGAATACGGCGGCTTCACGGGCGCGGTCGTCAACACGATCACCAAGTCGGGCGGCAACCGCTACTCGGGGCTGTTCGATTTCTTCGGCACGAACTCGGGCCTCGGCAGCAAGAACGTGTCGTCGGCGATTGCCGCGGCCAATCCCACGCTTGCCGACCCCGCAAAGACGAAGAAGTACGCGGACATGACGACCCAGGTCGGCGGGCCGATCAAGCGGAACAAGCTGTTCTTCTTCGCCAGCGCGCAGCGGTTCCTGCTCGAAACCGATCCGACCGGCCCGGTGACGCGGCGACACGAAGTGAGCCCGCGGCTGAATTTCAAGCTGACGTGGCAGCCGAACCCGAACAACAACATCACCGGCCACGTCCAGTACGACTCGTACAACATCATCGGCCGGCCGGGCGTCTCGGCGCTGATCGCGACGGACGAACTCACGAACCGTGAGGACGCGCCCGAGTACGTCTGGATGACGCAGGCGCGGCACCTGTTCAACTCGAGTACCTTCGCGGAAGTGAAGTACACCGGCTGGTGGGGCTTCTACGATCTGAATCCCGAGACGAAGGTGTCGAAGCACGTCAACGTCGACACCAATCTGGTGACGGGATCGCAGGGGTGGTTTTACTACGCCGATCGCGGCCGCGATCAGGTCAATGCGTCGCTCACGCACTACGCTGACAAGTTCGGCCGCCACGAGCTGAAGTTCGGCGCCGAAATCGAGCGGAGCACCGTCCGCAACCGCTACGGCTACAACAACGGCGTGGTGTTCTACGAGTACGGCCCTGCCGAACCGTACTATGCCTACTCGTACAGCTATGACGTCAGCGCGACCAACACGCGGCAGTCGGTCTTCGGGCAGGACGCCTGGCGCGTCACGGACCGCCTCACCATCAACCCGGGCTTTCGCGCCGACTTCGTCCAGGGCAAGGGCAAGACGGGCGGCAACGTCTACTCGAGCACGAACTGGGCGCCGCGGGTGGGCGCGGCGTTCGACGTCGCGGGCGACAATCGCACCGTCGTGAAGGGCTCGTACGGATGGTATTACGAGGGCGCGCAGACGCAGCTCTTCAGCCGCGCGCTGCCCGGGTACAGCGACTACATCACCTACAACTTCAACCCGGACTACACGCTCGGGTCGATCGCCGACATCAAACCGTACGTGCCCTACAAGGTCGCGGACAACATCAAGCATCCGCGCGTGGACGAGACGACGATCGCGTTCGAGCGGGCGCTGACCGGGACGATGCGGTTGTCCGTGACCGGCGTGTGGCGCGACAACAAGAACTTCGTCAACTCCGTCGCGTCCTCCGCACGCTGGACGCCGGTCACGGCGACGACGGCCGACGGACAGTCGATCACGCTGTATCGATGGGTGAACCGAAGCACCTCGAATACCGACTACCTCATTCGCAACGTCGAGGACTTCCAGTACCTCGATCCGGGCGGCGCCGTCCTCGGAACCGCGGATCCGTTCCGGCGCTACCGCGCGCTGATGGCGGTGTTGAACAAGCGCTACACGAACCGGTGGCAGGCGCAGGCCTCCTACGTGTTCGCGAAGGCCCGCGGCAACGTCGACAACAGCAGCGCCGCCCAGGTCGCGACGCGCCAGTTCGAGACGCCGAACCTGGTGTTCGTCAACGCCGAAGGCAACCTGTCGAACACGCCGTCGCACGAGTTCAAGCTGCTGGGCAGCTACATGATCCCGGGGATCGAGGCGTCCGTGAACGCCTACTACCGGGCGACATCGGGACTGCCCTACTCGCAGGTCCAGCAGTTCACGAACTCGCTGCTCAATACAACCGGATTGTCGAGCACCTACCGGCGGATCCCGATTCGGCCGCGCGGCGCGTTCCATCTGCCGAACTTCAATCAGCTCGATCTGCGGCTGGAGAAGGAGTTCCGGAGCGCCAGCAGCAACCGCGTCGGGATTTACGTCGATATCGAGAACCTGGCCAACAAGGGGCTCGTGACCGGTGTGATCACTCGTCCGACCTCGGTGACCCTGCCGAGCGGCGACTCGTTCCCGCTGCCGTTCAACACCGCTGCCGCGCTGCAGACACCGCGTCAGGTGCGCATCGGCGGCCGCTGGAGCTTCTGATTCTGACGAGGAGACAGGAGACAGGAGACAGAAGTTGGTCGAGGCGGCGCCGCTCACGCGGCGCCGCTATTTTTTTGCGCTGCCTCGTGCCTTCTGCACGCGTCCTCCTACCTCCTGTCTCCTGTCTCCTGTCTCCTGCCTCCTGACATAGAATTCAGCAAGTGGAGCGCCCAACCCAGCAACGGAGTGAACCTCGCGAAGTCCAGGAGCTGCGGCGGCTGAAGGACGAGCAGCCCGATCTGGCGTCGGCGGCCGATCTCCAGATCCAGCTGCTGTTGCTGCAGCGCCGCGTGCAATCGCGCGTGTCGCTGCCGAAGATGAGCCTCGACACCGCGCAGCTGGAGAAGGCCCTCACCGCCGGCAGGCCGATCCTCACCTTCGAGCAGATCCCGATCGACTGGAGCGATCTGCGGTTCCTGATTCGATCGACGGCCGAAGCGATGCGCACGCACGACGCGATCGAGAGCGAGGACTTCCGCCGGGTCGACGCGCTCGCGCGCGACGCCGACCAGCTTCCCGCCGCGATCCGCAACTGGTACGAGGCGGCGCGTCCGGCGTCCTCCGGCGGCGGCGAGGTCGCGCCGGCCGTGGCCGGACTCGAGCCGCTCCTTCTGCAGGCGATGCGCCCGTTTCTGTCGCGCTGCGCCGACGCGGTCATGGCGCGAACGCTCTTTCAGGGGTGGACGGAAGGCACGTGCCCGCTGTGCGGGGCGGAGCCGGACTTCTCGCTGATTACTCCGGCGGCCGAACGCATGCTGATTTGCGGCCGCTGCGCGTCGCGCTGGCGCTTCCACCAGCTCGCGTGTCCCTTCTGCCGCAACGGCGACCGGTCGAAGATCACATCGTTCGCTACCCGCGACGGGCTGTATCGCCTGTACGGCTGCGACGTGTGCGAGCGCTACTTGAAGGCCTTCGACGGCCGGCACGCGCCGCGCCCGGTGATGCCCGCCGTCGACGCCATCGCGACGCTGACGCTGGACGCCGCCGCGGTGCAGCGCGGATATCGGTGAGGGACGGCTTAGGTCTCATGGCTCAGGGCTCATGCCGGCTCAGGACTTACGGCTCACGGCTCACGGTTAAAGGCGAAAGGCTGAGAGCTGACAGCTGACAGCTGAGAGCTGAGAGCTGAGAGCTGAGAGCTGAGAGCTGAAAATTCGCGCAGCGGCGCCGCGTACGAAAAAAAGGCGGCCGTGAGGCCGCCCTTTAAAAAAAGTACCGTGAGCCTTGAGCCCTGAGCGCTGAGTCCTTGTAAGCCCTGAGCCCTGAGTCTTCGTGGTCCCTACGCCTTACTCCTTGACGCCGGCTTCCTTGCCGAGAAGATCGCCGGCCTTCTCGTTGAGCCAGTTGAACAGGTGGCGGGTTTCCCAGAAGCGCCCGTTGTTGGAGCGCGCGCCCAGCACCACGACCGCGACCGGGTTGCCTTGCGGCAGGCGCAGCAGCGTCGCCAGGCAGTAGCCGGCCTTGCTGATGAAACCGGTCTTGCCGCCCATCACGTCGACATCGCCGCGCATGACCAGGTGGTTGGTGCTGTGAATCGGAATCGTGCGGCGGTTGGTGACGACCGCGTAGGTCGGCGTGCGCATGATCGACGCGATGCGATCGTCGCTCGCGGCGAACGTGATCAGGTGCGAGAGGTCGAACGCGGACGAGACGTTGTCCGGGTTGAGACCCGACGGATCCGCGAAGCTGGTGTTCTGCAGCCCCAGCTCGATCGCCTTCTCGTTCATGCGCTCCACGAACTGCGTGCTGCCGCCGTGCGAGGACCGCGCGAGCGCCCGGGCGGCGCCGTTGTCCGAGGCGATGAGCAGCAGGTGCAGCAGCTCGCCCGCGGTGATCCGATCGTTGGCCTTCAGATACGTCGTCGAGGCCGCGTACACGTCCCCGCGCTCGAGCGTGATTTCGGTGTTCA
>JABFWM010000621.1 GCA_013362195.1 Acidobacteriota bacterium | reverse complement strand
CGAGCCGACTTGTTGGAGGCGAGCGAGAGGTACATCCGGACGGCCGCGTTTCCTGGGTCGATCGCCAGTGCGGTCTTGTACTGAGCGATCGCGTCCTCGAACTGGCCGAGATGGACGTAGGCCGCGCCCAGGTTCGACAGCGCATCGACCCGCTTCGGATCGATTGTCAGGGCCGCTTTGTAGGTTTCGATGGCGCCGACGTAATCGCCGGCTTTCTGCATTTCGAGCGCGCGCGAGAACGTCCGGTCGAAGGTCTCAGCTTCCGGCGGGGACTGGGCCAGCAGGGCCTGCACGGGCAGAGCGAGGAGCAGCACACAGGTGATACGGGCCATGGAAAGCGCTGCGCGATCAGGTAGACACCCGGCCATCCAATTATAGCAACAGGACCGTCCCCCAAAAACAAACGCGGGGGAGAGCACGATGCTCTCCCCCGCGCCGCGAGAAAGCGGGTCGGGTTGCGTCCTAGAAGTAGTACTTGAAGACGAACTCGATCACACGATGGCCGCGCTTCAGGTTGATCTTCCCGAAGTTGTCGATGGTCTGCTGGGTGTAACGGAAGCCCTTCGTCGGGTCACACACGAGCGGAGTCTCGCCGCGCCCGTTGGGAGCGTTCGCCTTCACGTTGCAGACCGTATCGAGCGTGAGATTGATATCCCCGCCGATGTTCGTGTTGGCGAAGGCCTGGTTGAAGATGTTGAAGAACCCGGTTCGGAACTGGATCTTCTGATCGCCGTGGATTGCAAAGTTCTTGAAGATCGTCAGATCGTGGTTCATCCGTGTGGGCGTCCGGATGTTGTACTTCGGGATGAGCGCGCCGTTGTTCCCGAACTCCGGGACGCTGATGCAGTTGAGATCGAGCAGTTTCTCCCCGACGTTGACGTTCCCCGTCACCGGGTTGCAGGTGTAAACGGGTGCCAGGCCGTTCCCGTTGTTGTTCGATGGGCCGACGACGTCGGCGGTGCCGAAGTAGGCGGCGGAGATGGCTGCCGCGGCCGCGTCACCGGAGAAACTGGGCCTGACGGGAATGCCGCTCGCCAGCGAGGAGATACCGGAGAGCTGCCACCCGTTGAGCACACCTCGGGTGATGGGGTTACTGAGCGTGCCGCGGGCGGCGTCCGGCAGGAACGCGTTCCACGAGACGTTTAGGATGTGGCGACGGTCAGTGTCGAGCACGCCATAGGTACGGCCCGGGTCGTACGGGTCGATCGTCGAGTACTCCCCCCCGAGCGTCCCCCTCGTCTTGCCGTAAGTGTAGGCGACGAAGTACTGGAGCCGCCTGCCTGTCTGACGGCTCACGGTGAGCTGCATCGAGTCGAAATTGCTCACGCCTTTGTAATCGTAGAGCGTGATGCTGCTCAGCGCGTTGAATGGCCTGAACGCGGCAGTGTTGTCGCTATTGCTCGCGACCGCCACGCGGTTGATCGGCGCCGACAAGTCGACGCCGTTGAAGGTGCCCTGAGACAGCACGCCGTACGGCATCACATTGCCGTTACTCCTGCTCACCAGATGCCGGCCGCGCGTGCCGACGTACGCCACCTCGATGACCTGGTTCCAGGGGACCCGCCGCGCGTACGACGCGCTGAAGCTGTGCGTCATCGGCCACTTGAACGAATCCGGGGTCGGAGTGTTGATGCCGGTGCTGCCGATACGGTCAGCCATCGTGATCAGGCTCGCCGTGTCGTACGTCAGTCCGAGGCCGTTGCCGATCCCGCCGCTGTTCCAGAAGTCGGCCGAAACGTGGTAGGCGTTTGGCGGCAGCCGCAGCGAGTTGTCGTACTCGACGTTGCCCATGTTGCGGTTGTAGAACATCCCGTACCCGCCACGCACGACGTTATTGCCTTCGCCGTCGATGTCCCACGCCGCGTTCACGCGCGGGAGCGCAAAGAAAGGACGATTGGGCAGCACGCCGGCGGGCGCACAGTCGTTGTACACGTAGCACACGCCGTTCAGGAGCTTGTAGGTTCCCGGGTCGAGGAACGAGCCGGCGTTCGGGTTGTACAGCGACGGCGTGAAGTAACCGCCCTCCTTGTTCACCTCCTCGTTGTTGGTCCATTTGCCGAAGCGGACGCCGTATTCCAGCGTGAAGTTGGACCGGAGCTTCCAGCTATCCTGCGCGAAGCCGTCGATGTCCCAGTACCGGAACTCGCCGAAGGGCATGCCCGGTAGCGGCTTGCCCTTGATCGCGGTGCCCTGCGCCAGCGATCCGATGCGTCCGACGAGCATGTCAGCGGCCGAGTTGCCTGTGCCCGACGTGTTGTCCGTGCCGAACCAGAGCTGGCCAGACTCCTCGTTCTGGAAGTCCTGCTGCTTCTGGCCGCGCTCGATGCTGATGCCGAACTTCATGCCATGAGAGCCGAGCAGCTTGGTCAGCTTGTCGCTGAACTGCAGCGAGTCGTTGTGAGCATAGACATTCGGCGCCGCCGACCAGAGGTTGCCCACCTGACCGCTGCCGCCCCACCCGTGCAGCAGTTGCGTCGGCAGCTCGGGAGCCGTCGGATAAGGGAACTGGATGCCGTTGAAGCTCACGCCACCAGCGCCTTGCGCTACCTTGCTCGGGTCCTTCCAGGAGTTGTCGAGCGTGAGCCGGGTGTAACTGACGACCGCTTCGTTGGTCATCGTCGGGCTCAGCACCGACACGAGGTTCATGTTGTACGACCGGCCAAGCTCCTTGTCGACGTTGGGGGTCGGCAGCGCGACATCCGACGGCGCCCACCATGTCCCGCGCGGCGATTCCTGGGTGGCGGGATCCCGCGACACGCGCACGTAGGCCCTCGTGCTGTTGGTGATGTTCCAGTCGAGCCGTAATTTCATCTCTTCGCGGTTCTGCGGCTCGAGCGAGTGGTAGACGTAGTTGTACAGATTGTTTGGATCGTTGTAGTTCGGATCCGGATACAGGCTCGCCAGGTACTTGCCGAGCGCCGTCATGTACGGCCGCATGTCGTTGTTCGGCGCCGGATCGCCCGCCCCCGGGAAGCCCACCGGGATCCGCAGCTGCGGAATGCTGTTCAGATTCGACCCACGGTTGGCGAGCAGCTCGCTGAAGTCGCCGTTCTTCATCGCCTGGCTGTATGTGCGAGTGAAGCGCGAGCCCGAGTCCACCTGCTGCCGCTGCCACTCATAGCCGAAGAAGAAGAACAGCCTGTCTTTGTTCTTGGTGTAGCTGTCGCCGAACGAGATCGGACCGCCGACATTGAAGCCCGGGTATTTGTACGACGCCTTCGGCTTGGCGACGCCCGCGATCGAGTTCGACCGGTCGTTCGCCGCGAACCGGTTGTCCCGGATGTAGTCGTACGCTTCGCCGTGGAACTTCGACGTGCCCGACTTGGTCACGCCGCTCACATTCATGGCGCCGCTGCCGTACTCGGCCGCGAAGTTCGAGCTCTGGACCTTCACCTCCGAGATCATGTCGTTGTTCAACGACACCATCATGCCGCAGTTGCAGCCGATGTCGAGCAGGTTCGATCCGTCGAGTTGCGCAGTATTCGTGGACGAACGGATCCCGTTCACCGTGTAGTTCTGGACATCCTTCGCCGCACCCGTGTTCGAGCCGATGTCGAAGTCAGTGACGACGCCAGGCAGGACGCGCAGCAGTTCGAGCGCGCTGCGGCCCATGATCGACAGGTTGTCGATCTGCTTCGCGGTCAGCACGCCTTCACGCGCGCCGGTCTCCGTCTGGATGATTTCCTGCTGACCGGTCACCGTGACGGTTTCAGTCTGCTGGCCGACGTCGAGACGTACGTCGATGCCGCGCGTGTCGTTCGGGCTCAGAGAGATGCCTTTCTGTTCGTAGCTCTTGAACCCGGAAAGTTCGACTCTCAGGTCGTACGTTCCGGGGAAGAGGCTGGCGAACAGGTACTGTCCGCGCGAATCGGTCACAGCGGTCTGCGCCGCCTTGGTGCCGGTGTTCGTCATCGTCACCGTCGCGCCCGGCAGCACGGCGGCGCTGGCGTCCTGCACCGTGCCGCGGACGGTCGCAGTCGTTGAAGCCTGGCCTGAAGCCGTCGTCGGTGTGAACAGCAACGTGCACAAGACGGCAGCCACCCACGGCACGGCGAAGCGTACTCGGTTGGAGCGTGCGCGCAAGTTTTTCCCTCCTCCCAAAGAAAAACGTGTACCGCCCGGTGACGGTAGCGGGAAAAGACTAGTGGGACGAACGGATGGCGTCAAGGGCCGAAGGCGGGATGCACGATATGTCGAAAGACATATCGGGATGGGTTGTTGCCCGAAAAAATGGCCCAGCTACGATGTCTCCAGCTGGACGATCCCCTTCTGAAGCGCGACGGTGACGGCCTCCGTCCGGTCCGCGACCCCCAGCTTTCCAAGGATGCTGCTCACGTGCAGCTTCACTGTGCCTTCGGTGATGTCGAGCGCCGTCGCGATTTCGCGGTTGCGCCGGCCGCTCACGAGCAGTCGCAGGACCTCCAGCTCGCGCCCCGACAGCTCGGACCGTGACACGCGATCCGCGAGACGCGAAGCGACTTCCGGAGGAATGTGGCGTTGGCCGATCGCCGCCTTGCGGATCGCCCGCATCAGTTCCTCGCGCTGCACCGACTTCACCAGGTACGCCATCGCCCCCGCCTGCAGCGCGCCGTAGATCTCCTCGTCGCAGACATACGTGGACAGCATGACGAATCGCGCGTCGGGGAACTCACGGCGGATGGCTTGAATGGTCTCGCCGCCGTTCATCCCGGGCAGGCGCAGATCCATCAACGTCACGTCAGGGCGATGCGAGCGGAACAGCGCCTGCGCCTGTTCGCCCGACGACGCTTCGGCGCACACCGTCATGTCGGGTTCGAGCGCGATGATGCTCGCCAGGCCCATGCGCACCAGGTAGTGATCGTCGACGAGCATGATCTTCAGTTTGTCCGCCATGAGTGCGCCACCCGCGGGAACACCGCCTCTCCGGCGGTGCGATGAATCGGGACCGTGACCGACAGATACGTGCCCGCGCCCGGCGCGGCGTCGATCTGGAACACGCCGCCAAGCTTGTCCACCCGTTCGCGGATCCCCTGCAGCCCGAAATGCGACCCGCGCATCCCTTCCGGTCCGTGCTCGAGGCCGCAGCCGTCGTCCGAGACGACGAGCGCGACGGAGTCCGGGCGGAAACGCAGGAGCATCGTGATGGCGCGCGCCCCCGAATGCTTCAGGGAGTTGGTCAGCGCCTCGAGCCCAATCCGCAGCAGATGATGTTCGATCGAGGCGTCGAGCCGCCGCGGCGATCCCTCGACGTCGATCCTCGGTTCGACGCCGGTGCCTACCGTCATCTGACGCGCGAGATCGGTGAGCGCGCCGGCGAGATCGCGGCTTTCAAACGCCTGCGATCGGAGGTCCATGACCGACCGCCGCGTCTCCTCGATGCTGTAGCGCAGCATCTGCTGCGCGACGTCGAGCGACTGGCGCGCGGCGTCCGGCGATCGCTGCAAGGTCGCGGACACCGCCTCGAGCTGCAGCGCGATTCCCGTCAGCCCCTGCTCGAGCGTGTCGTGCAGTTCACGGCCGACGCGCGTGCGCTCGTTCAGCACCGCCTGATACTGCTGGCGCTTGCGGCTCGCGGTCGCGCGCGCCCACGCCGCGGCGCCGCCACAGGCGAGCGCCAGGATGACGAGCATCACCGCCGTGTGCCCCATCGTCCACCAGGGCGCGGCGGAAATCAGCACCACGTCGCCCGGCGACCGCAGAAAGAGGCGGAACGACGGCGGCGGTCCCCATCGGTACGAGTAGACGCCCGTGACCGCGACGACGCTTCCGGGACGGATCTGGTCGAGGCCCCTGATGCCCGCTTCTTCGGGGAGGTCGGCTTCGAAGACGGTCTCACCGACTTTGAGCACGAGAATCCGCTCGGTGGGATTCGTCAGCAGGCTGAGGAGGTTGCCCTGCATGTGCACGAGCGCCGCGTCGTGGTCCGGCGTCAGCACGGTCGTCGCCGAGACCTGCAGCGGCGTCGGCTGCGCCGCGGCCTCACCGGCGACGCGAAACACCGCGTTGGTGACGATCGGTTTGCCGGGCGTGACCGCGGGAAATCCGACGACTTCGACGATCGCGCCGGCCCGCACCTGCTGCGCCTGCTCGGTTTCGATGCGGGTCCCGCCCGTCCCGTCGTCCACGTACAAGACGTGGCGCATGTGGCGGAACTTCGTCGTGCTCGTGAAGTCCGTCAACTCGACGGGATGGCCGGGCACGTAGCACGTGACGACGCCGCGGATACGGATGCGCCGGTTGGCCTCGCCGTCGGCCGAATAGTTGTAGAGGCTGCGACTCGTGCGGGTCGGCAGCGAAACGGGATCGGGCGCGGCATCGAGCACCT